>JBEEJL010000028.1:0-4564 GCA_041169175.1 Pseudomonadota bacterium
CTCTAGCTGGGTGGCGTTGGGGCCGGGGGTGGGTGTCGGCACAGGGGTTGGGGTTGGCGTCGCTGTTGGTGCAATCGTAGGCGTTGGCGTCGCTGTTGGTGCGGTCGTAGGCGTTGGCGTCGCTGTTGGGGCAACCGTTGGCGTTGGCGTCGCTGTTGGTGCGGTCGTAGGCGTTGGCGTGGCTGTTGGTGTTTCAGTTGGGGTTGGCGTAGCTGTTGGGGTATTGGTAGGCGTAGGAGTTGCAGTTGCCGTTGGTATTTCAGTAGGCGTGGCCGTCGGCGTAGGCGTAGAGTTGCTTGAACCGGAAGAACAACCAACCAGCCCAACAAGGGCAAGCACTAATGCAATTTGAGGTAAAAAATGTTTGCTCTGCATAAGAAAACCCACAAAATAAATTATCTATCCGACTATCTGCTAAATACAAAATACCCAAGAATGGAGGGTAGAGATTTAGGCTAAATCTAGCAAGTAGGGTAATGCCCTATTCGATTTAGAAAATAGACTCATCTAAATTAATAAAACTTATATTAATCAAATAGATAGTAAAAAAATACTTCTTTGCAACAATTTGTATATTAAAGCGAAATGGACGGACCAAATTAGGTAAACTGACTTGAGTATTGCCAATACTGCGTAACCCAGAGGAGCCATTGCTGCGGCTCCTCTGATTCAATCTAAGTTAAAGCTAGGACAAGCGCGTAAGTTATGCCGGCTTTTCGTCGCGCAACGCCCGGCGCAAAATCTTGCCGACGTTAGTCTTGGGTAATTCTTTTCTAAACTCGACATGATGCGGGACTTTATAGCCTGTGAGTTCGGTTTTGCTGAAAGCGATTAAATCTTCTGCAGTCAGATTCGGATCTTTTTTCACCACAAAAATTTTCACCGCCTCACCCGATAATTCGCTCGGTATGCCGACTGCCGCGACTTCCAGCACGCCGGGATGACGCGAAACGACGTCTTCAATTTCGTTGGGATAGACATTAAAACCCGAAACCAGAATCATGTCTTTTTTGCGATCAACGATTTTCACAAAGCCTTGCGCGTCCATGATGCCGATGTCGCCGGTAGCGAAATATCCATCAGAATGCATGACCTTGGCGGTTTCATCGGGACGGTTGTAATAACCTTTCATTACTTGCGGGCCGCGGATGCATATTTCGCCGCGCTCGCCGAGAGCGACTGGTTGCTTATCGTCGTCGCGAATCTCTACTTCAGTGGACGAAATCGGCAAGCCAATGGTGCCGTTGTATTCGGCCAAGTTAAGCGGATTGATAGTTGCGCCCGGCGATGTTTCCGTCAAGCCGTAAGCTTCAAGCAATACACAACCGGTTACTTTTTTCCATTTATCTGCGATGGCTTTTTGCACTGCCATGCCGCCGCCCAGCGTAAGGCGCAAGTTGCTAAAATCCAGCTTGTCAAAATCTGGTGTGTTGAGCAAACCGTTAAACAAAGTATTGACGCCAGTGATGATGCTGAATTTATGTTTGGCCAACTCTTTCACAAAGCCCGGCATGTCGCGCGGATTGGTGATCAGAATATTTTGCGAGCCGAGGCGCGATTGGGTGATGCAGTTCGCGGTGAGGGAGAAGATATGATAAAGCGGCAGCGCAGTAATAATAATTTCTTTGCCTTCGCTAATGTAGTCTTTTTGCCATTCGTAGGATTGCAATACGTTGGCAACGATATTCCGGTGCGTCAGCATCGCGCCTTTGGACACTCCCGTAGTGCCGCCGGTGTATTGCAGGAAAGCGAGATCATCGTGAGTGACCTTCACCGGCTGAACGGCATGCGCCGCGCCTTGTTTTACCATATCGCCGAATTTCACTGCGCCGGGCAAGTCCCATGCCGGCACCATTTTTTTCACTTTTTTCACCACGAAATTGACAATCAGCGACTTGGGAAAGCCGAGCATATCGCCAAGACTGGTCACGACAATATGTTTCACTGGCACGGCGCTACGCACTTGTTGAAACACGTGAGCAAAATTTTCCAAAATCACGATCGCTTCGGCGCCGGAATCTTTTAGCTGGTGTTCCAATTCACGCGGCGTGTAGAGGGGATTGACGTTGACCACGGTGTAGCCCGCCTTGAGCGCGCCGAAAATGCACACTGGGTATTGCAGGACATTTGGCATCATCAGCGCGATGCGCGCGCCTTTGGGCAACTTCAACACACCTTGCAAATAACCGGCAAACGCAGTCGCATAGCCGTCAGCCTCTGCATAAGTCAGGGTTTTATCCATGCAAGTGTAGGCGGGGCGCGCCGCGAATTTACGCACGCTTTCGGCCCAGATATCGCCGACCGATTGATACAGGTCAGGATTGATTTCGGCGGCCACGCCAGGCGGGTAGGATTTCAGCCAGATTTTTTCCATTTTCTTCTCCTCAGACAGTGGGTGGCAGGTACGCCTGCTCTACGGTTTGTTTGTGACGCTAATATATAAGAGTTTTGCCGTTTCGGCGAGCCGCACTGCAGCGATGTTTGAATAAAGAAAATCTCTGCTCTTATGTAGCGGCCCGCGAAACCGTATAATTCAGCCTTTCGCATCTAATCCGGCTTTCTATGAATCCGCATCTCTCCCTAGTTCAGCCCTACCCATTTGAAAAACTGCGCCAGCTATTCCAAGGCATCACGCCCAATCCGGCGCGCCATGCGATTAACCTGTCAATCGGCGAACCCAAGCACCCCACGCCGGAATTTATCAAACAGCAATTGCGCGACCATCTTGGTGGTTTGTCCAGTTATCCGCTCACGCTCGGTTCTGAGGGCTTACGCGGCAGCATTGGCGCGTGGCTGAATCAACGCTATGGTTTGTCCGGCATCAACATCGATACGCAAATTATCCCCACGCTCGGCAGCCGCGAGGCATTATTTTCTCTCGCGCAAACCATCATCAATTCACGCAAACCGAATCCTGTCGTCGTGTGCCCCAATCCGTTTTATCAAATTTATGAAGGTGCGGCTTTACTCGCCGGTGCTGCCCCCTACTTTCTCAACACCACGCCAAAAAATAATTTCACTATGGAATTGAACCGTTTGCCGGCCGAAGTTTGGGATCGTACACAAATATTATTCACTTGCTCGCCCGGCAATCCGCACGGCAAAGTAACGACGCTGGATGAATGGAAAACCTTGTTCGCGCTATCGGACAAACACGGCTTTGTCATCATCGCCGATGAATGCTATTCGGAAATTTATTTCGACGACGCGCACCCGCCGCTCGGCGCGCTGCAAGCGGCGCAACAACTAGGCCGCCATGATTTCAAAAATCTGGTTGTGGTCGGCAGCTTGTCCAAGCGTTCCAACGTGCCGGGTATGCGCTCCGGTTTCGCCGCCGGCGACGCGGCCATCATGAAAGCATTTTTGCTTTATCGCACCTACCACGGCAGCGCCATGAGCCCGGTGGTGCAAGCTGCCTCCGCAGCGGCGTGGGGCGACGAAGCGCATGTTGAAGAAAATCGCGCGCTGTACAAACAAAAATTCAAAGCGTTTTACGATATTGTGCATCCAGTAATGCCGCTGGTGATGCCCGAAGCCTCATTTTATTTCTGGGCGCAGACACCGATCGACGATCAGGAGTTCGTAAAAAAATTATACGAACACAAACACGTCACGCTGTTGCCCGGCACCTATCTCGCGCGTGAAGCGTATAGCATGAATCCCGGCAACGGTTTTGTGCGCATCGCGCTGGTGCCTGCGCTGAGCGAATGCGTCGAAGCCGCTAATCGCATCAAAGAATTCGTCAACAAACTTTCCACTAACGCTTACCAATAAACAGGAACATCATGTCAAACCAAAACATCATCGAAGCCGCATTTGAAAAGCGCGCCGACTTCAACCCGAAAAACGCACCGGCCGACATCAAGCAAGCCGTCGCCGAAACGCTCGACCAACTCGACGCCGGCAAGCTGCGCGTAGCGGAAAAAATTAACGGCGAATGGGTGACGCATCAATGGTTGAAAAAAGCCGTGCTGTTATCGTTCCGCCTCAAAGACAATGAAATCATGCAAGGCGGCTTCACCCATTATTTCGACAAAGTCGAATCCAAATTCGCTAACTTCACTGACAAAGATTTTCAAGCTGGCGGTTATCGCGTCGTGCCTAACGCCGTGGTGCGCAAAGGTTCGTTCATCGCCAAGAATGTCGTGCTAATGCCGAGCTACGTCAACATCGGCGCGTATGTCGATGAAGGCAGCATGATCGATACCTGGGCCACCGTCGGCTCCTGCGCGCAAATCGGCAAGAACGTGCACTTGAGCGGCGGCGTCGGCATCGGCGGTGTACTCGAACCGGTGCAAGCCAACCCGACCATCATCGGCGACAATTGCTTCGTCGGCGCGCGCTCCGAAGTGGTCGAAGGCGTCATCGTCGAAGACAACTGCGTCATCTCGATGGGCGTGTATATCGGCCAGAGCACCAAAATTTATAACCGCGCGACGGGCGAAGTCACCTACGGTCGCATTCCCGCTGGCTCGGTCGTCGTGTCGGGAAATTTACCATCGAGCGACGGAAAATATTCTTTATATTGCGCCGTCATCGTCAAACAAGTCGATGCCCAAACGCG
>JBEEJL010000029.1:0-6240 GCA_041169175.1 Pseudomonadota bacterium
GATTGCGCATTCACCGCCGCGAGTATCGCCATAGATTTTGATTGTTCGGTATTCACAATCATATCCACCATGCGATGTTGCAGCGCCTGGAATTTACCAATTGGTACGCCGAACTGACGGCGGGTTTTCAAATATTCCAGCGTGGCGTTGTTGAGTGCTTCCATGGTGCCGACCGCTTCGGCGCACAGCGCGGCGGTGGCGATGTCGGTCACTTGTCTGATTAAGGGGAGTGCATCATCCAGTTTGCCGATCAGTGCGTCGCTGCCGACTTTTACATTGTTGAGCGTAATTTCCGCTGCATGCAATCCATCGATAGTCGGGTAGCCACGCACCGTTACGCCTGCTGCTTTGGCATCGACGATAAATAATGAAAGGCCTTTTTCGTCGCGTGTACCACCCGACGTTCGTGCGGAGACTATCAATTTATTCGCGCTGTCGCCATGTAGCACCACGGACTTGCTACCACTCAACACATAGCCATCGCCGTCCTTTTTGGCGGTAGTGGAAACGTTTTTTAATTCGTACCGCGCTTTGGGTTCGCTATGCGCGAAAGCCATCAGGGTCGAGCCGTCGATAATTTTCGGTAACAGAGATTTTTTCTGTGCCGGGCTGCCGCCGTGTTGAATCAAACCTCCGGCTAATACGACGGTGGCGAGAAATGGCTCCACCACTAGGCCGTGACCGAATTGCTGCATCAAGATCATCATATCGATGCCGCTGCCGCCGAAACCGCCATCGGCTTCGCTGAACGGAATGCTGAGCAAACCCATATCCGCCATCGTCTGCCAAGTGTCTCGACCGAAACCTTCTTTGGTCTTGATGCGTGCTTTGCGTTGATCGAAGCTATATTCCTGTTGAATAAATTTGCTGACGCTCTCTTGCAACAACTGCTGTTCTTCGCTGTAGGAAAAATCCATGACTTGTCGTTCCTTATAAACCGAGAATCATTTGTGAAATGATGTTTTTCTGAATTTCGTTCGAGCCGCCGTAAATCGACGTCTTGCGCAAATTAAAATATTGCGCCGCCAACGGTGCGGAATTTTTCGGGCCGATGCTCTGGCCCTTGTAGTCTGCGTGGAAATCGTCAGGGTTATATGGAATCGCGTACAGGCCAACCGCTTCCATCATCAGTTCGCCGAGCATTTGCTGGATTTCCGTGCCTTTGATTTTCAGTATCGACGCTTCCGGCCCCGGCGCTTTGCGTTCGGCGTCAGCCGACACCACGCGCAGGTTGGTGATTTCCAACGCCATGATTTCCATTTCCAACGTGGCGACTTTATCGCGGAAGCGTGGATTTTTGATCAGCGGTTCGCCGTTCATCATTTCGGCTGCAGCGAGTTTTTTCAAGTAAGCAAGTTCGCGCTTCGAACGGCCGACGCCTGCAATACCCGTGCGTTCGTGCGAAAGCAGAAACTTGGCGTAAGTCCAGCCTTTGCCTTCTTCACCAACCAGATTTTGCACCGGCACTTTGACGTTATCGAACCAGACTTCATTCACTTCATGTTCGCCGTCGAGCAAAATAATCGGGCGCACGGTGATGCCCGGCGTTTTCATGTCGATGAGCAAAAACGAAATGCCTTCCTGCTTTTTCACTTCCGGGTCGGTCGCGGTGCGCACCAGACAGAAAATCCAGTCGGCGTGTTGGCCCAATGTCGTCCAGGTTTTTTGGCCGTTGACGATGTAATGATCGCCTTCGCGTAGGGCTTTGGTTTTCAGCGAGGCGAGGTCAGAGCCGGAGCCGGGCTCGGAATAACCCTGGCACCACCAGTCTTCGCCCGATTGAATGCGCGGCAAATAATAATTTTTCTGTGCGTCGTTACCGAACGCCATGATCACCGGCGCGACCATGTTGGCGCCGAAGGGAACAATAAACGGCGCACCTGCATCGGCGCATTCTTCGTCGAATATATGACGTTGGACAGGCGTCCAACCGGGGCCGCCGAATTTCGTCGGCCAGCCGGGTGCCATCCAGCCTTGTTTATACAAAGCTTTATGCCAGCGTAAAAAATCGTCTTTATCCAGGCGCTTATGTTCCAGCACTTTTTGGCTGATGTCAGCGGGCAAGTTGGCTTTTACAAAAGCGCGTACTTCGTCGCGGAAAGCGAGGTCTTGGGGCGAATAATTAAGATCCATGAGAGTCCTTAAATGTGCTGAGGAGATACGCGCTTATACGAGCTAAAAACAAACTTTTGCGTATAAGAGCAGGTTACGGTAATTTAGCGATAGCGGCAATACTCAGAAAAGACCGTTTGAAAAACTCCGGAGTTCCATGAAAATCATAAAACAGGCCGAGGCCGCGCGTTTAATCCAAGACGGCTGGACCGTCTGCACCAGTGGCTTTGTCGGCGCAGGGCATCCCGAAGCACTCAGCGTCGCTATCGAAGAACGCTTTTTGCGCGAAGCCAAACCACGCAATCTCACTTTGCTTTACGCTGCTGGGCAGGGCGACCGCGACACGCGCGGCGCGGGGCATTTCGGCCATGAAGGATTACTCAAGCGCGTGGTCGGCGGGCATTGGGGCGCCGCGCCAAGATTAGGCGCGCTTGCTGTGCAAAATAAAATCGAAGCCTACAATTGGCCGCAAGGCGTCATCGCGCAATTGTTCCGTGCTATCGCCGGCAATAAGCCGGGCATTGTATCGAAAATCGGCTTGCATACGTTTATCGATCCGCGTCATGACGGCGGAAAATTATCTGCGCGGACAACAGAAAATCTGGTCGAGCTGATTACTTTGCGCGGCGAAGAATATTTGTTTTATCCCTCCATGCCGATTCATTGCGCCTTGATACGCGGCACCAGCGCCGATGCGCGCGGCAATATCAGTTGCGAAGAAGAAGCCTTCCATAACGACGTGCTCGCCATCGCGCAAGCTGCGCATAATTCCGGCGGTATCGTGATTGCGCAAGTTAAAAATATTGTTGAAGCGGGCACGCTCAATCCAAACGCAGTTAGGGTGCCGGGCATCCTCGTCGATTACGTCGTGCAACCGGACAACCCGGAACATCACTGGCAAACTTACGGAGAAGATTTCAACCCGACTTACACCGGCGCGAGGCGCGCGGTCGATGGCGAACATCCGATTACCGAATTGAATGCGCGAAAAATTATTCAACGCCGCGCGTTTTTTGAATTACAAAAACTCGATAACCCGGTCGGTAATCTCGGCACCGGTATTCCCGCCGGCGTGGGCGAAGTCGCGCGCGAAGAAGGCCACAAAAACTTTACGCTCACGATTGAATCCGGGCCGATCGGCGGTACGCCGTCAGGCAATCGCTTATCGTTTGGTGCATCGACCAATCCAGAATGCATCGTCGATCAAGCCTCGCAATTCGATTTCTACGACGGCGGTGGACTCGATATTTCATTTCTCGGCATGGCCGAAGTCGATGTGCACGGCAATGTGAATGTCAGTCGCTTCGGCGACAGAATTTCCGGCGTCGGCGGCTTCGTCAATATTTCGCAGACGGCCAAGCAAGTCGTGTTCATGGGGACATTTACAGCGGGCGGGTTAGGGGTAAAAACCGGTAACGGTAAATTAGAAATCGCGCACGAAGGAAGAAAACAAAAAGTCGTCCCGAGCGTCGAGCATCTTTCTTTCAACGGCCCTTACAGCACAGGGCAGGGCGTTAAAGTTTTATACATCACCGAACGCGCGGTATTCGAATTGCGCGACGGCAAACTAACACTCACCGAAATCGCGCCGGGGATGGATTTGCAACACGACATCCTCGCGCATTGTGCCAAAGATATTGTGGTTGCGGATGATGTGAAACTGATGGATGCGCGGATTTTTCGTGATGAAAAAATGACCGGTTGAGTTCCGCCCACCGAATCGTGGCTAAAAGAACTCTTCCCCCTTTGAAAAAGGGGGATTGAGGGGGATTTAAACGCTGGATTCCAGCCTGCATGGTAATGAAATTAATTTTCTGGCAGCTTAAAAATCATACAAGTCGTCGTCCCATGTGCATAGAGTCTCCCGTTCGCATCGACTAGTCGTCCTTCTGCTGTGGCAATTTGTCTGCCTGCATGGACGACTTTTCCTTCCGCGCGCAGCAAGCCACTTTTATCATTGATGGCGCGCACATAATTGATTTTGATTTCCACAGTGGTGTAAGCGAATCCCGCGTTGAGCGTGGTATGCACCGCGCAAGCCATGCACGAGTCAAGCAAAGTGGCGGTGTAGCCGCCATGCACGCCGCCGAGCGGATTGTAATGCTCGAAGCTCGGCGATCCGCTGAATACGGCAAAGCCTTTTTCTGCTTCGACCAAATTAAATCCTAAAGTAGCCGAGATCGGCGCGCGGGGTAAGTCGCCGCTGATTAATTTTTGCAAAAATTCGAGGCCGGTTAATTCGCGCAAAATATTGACTGGCGTGACGCCGACGTTGCGATTTTTTTCATCTGCCATGAGTTTTCTTTCGTATCGGTAATGTTTTATAAATAATTGATTATATTGAATTATTTATAATTTATATTTCCTGGCCTGCATCACATACCATGCGAGCGAACACGCTTGTAACAACCAACAAGTAACAAAAGCCGCTTGATAACCTTGCGTGGCATAACCATATGCCGTCGAGGGCCACAAGTTGATCACCGCGCCCATTGCCCATTGCATGAGGAAGGCGAATACAAACACAAGTAAATTAATCGCAGTGCTGACGCGACCGGATAAGGCTTGCGGAAAAGCCGGTGTCAAAATCGAATAGGAGATTGAACTTGCGGAGCCGCAAAAGCCGACCACCATCCACGCGATGAGTGAACGCGGAAACCATTGCATCGCAATCACCGACCAAACGACTAGAATCAGCAGTGCGTTAGCGGCAAATAATTTCGACGGTGCAAAGCCGCGTTTCGCCAAAGCCGTAGCGAGCGCGCCAGACGACAGTTGCCCGACGAACATCGCGAAGGCCATAAAAAATAAATATTGCGCGATGTCGGAGTGCTCGAGTTTCGCTACGTCACGCAAATACGGTGCTGCCCACAGGCCTTGCACCGACATAAACGTGGCTTGAATAAAAATCGCCAGCGGCGCGATGCGCCAGAAGGTCCCATTGGTAAACACTCCCGCCGCACCGCGCAACTGCTCGCGCAAAGTTGCGTGGCTGTGCGCGATCTCGCGTTCGGGATAAACAAAAAACACTAAAGCGGCGATGCTAAGCGTTATGACTGCGAGAATGATAAATAAAGTATGCCAATCAGTAATGCGCAACGCCGCTTCAACCGGAATGGTCGCCGTCAGCGCACCGAGCCCGCCAGACGCCAGCACATAGCCGTTCATCGCCGGTAACTTATGCGCGGGAAACCATTGCGTAAACGCTTTGAACGCCGCCATCAAACAACCCGACACACCAAGGCCGATCAGCGCGCGACCGATGAGCAAACCGGTCAGCCCGTTGCTCAAACCGAATATTAGCGAGCCGAGCGCGGCGATCACCAATAAGCCAGTCTGTACACGACGCGGCCCGTAACGATCGAGCAATACGCCGAGAGGAAATTGGAATAATGCGAACGCTAAAAAATACGCTGACGTGAGCAAACCTAGACTGGTCGCATCCAGACCGAGATCGGCGGTGAGTTTAGGCGAGATCACCGCATTGATGGTGCGGAATAAATAAGAAATAAAATAACCGCAAGCGAAAGGGATGAAGATTCGGGCGAGGAGGGAGGTGGTTATTTGTGGCCGTGCGGCTAGGGTGGTGGATGACATCTGGGTTTCAATAATTATGCTGGGTGAGAATACGATAGGCTCGGATTATATCCTGTACCTTTGATTTCAGAGAGATGTGACTAAGATAAGGGGCCGCAAGCGCAGAGTGAAGAAAGTAATTCCTTCCCCCTTGACGGGGGAAGGTTAGGATGGGGGTGTCGGTTCAGATTATCCAGGTATATATTAAGAGCAGTAGGGCGGCTCACACCCGCCACAAAAACAGCTGCGCGCAGCGCACACATCATGGTTTTGAATGAGATTGCCGTGGTTGACGGCGGCAAGTCACTTTTTTGCTTCGCCAAAAAAGTAACCAAAAAGGGCGAACCCGCCGCGCCGCCTTTTGTTTTGTTTTTTTGTCGCTGATATTTCTGTTGTGAATCGGGCGGAGAGAAAACTCGCTGGCACTTTCACTTGAAAGATGACGCAGCGCGTAGCTCAAACAGGTTCTCGCCGACGGCCCCCGATTCACAACAGAAATATCAGCGGCGCAGAAGGGAGGGAGGGCTCTTTCTTCGATTTGCTTGTGTAGGG
>JBEEJL010000030.1:0-11273 GCA_041169175.1 Pseudomonadota bacterium
CCGTAATCTTTGCGCGCTAAACCTAAGCCGTAGTTGTATTCGTGCAAATCTTTTTGTAATAAATCATCTGTAAAATAGTATTTATAATCAAATACTTGAGTCTTACCCAATTTGTCCTTCACCACGACTTGTACGTCGCGCGCGCCGCCGAAATAATTCAGGTTTTGTAATTCAAATTCCCCCGGTGCAATTTTTTGCGTGCGGATTTTATTGCCGTTGAGGTAAATATCCGCTTCCGCCGGCAAGCTGGTGTTGCCGGTGAAGCTCGCCATCGGATGCTTCACAAAGTTCGGTTGTTGCGAATAAAGTTTGGCGATATTGAGGCCGCCAAGATTCAGCACGCTGCCGAATTCGCCGGTAGTGGTAAAAAAATCGCCGACGATATTGCGCTGAAATAGTTCGCGTTTGTCATACACCATGCTGGTCATGTTACGCACAAACTGCTTTTTACTTTTCGCGGCAGTGAAAATGCCGTCGGTTAAAAATAAATAATCGCCGCGCCATATACCGAATTCATGCAACAGGGAAAAAGTTTTTTCCGTATCGCTGCCGCCGGAAAATCCGGCGCGGTAATTCAAAAACAAACTATCGTTTTTCGGAATTAAAGTATTCGCATGATTTTTCGGCAGTAGGTCGATAGCTTGCTTGCCCAAAGTTTCCGGCGCGGAAAGTATGTCGAAAGACTGGGTTTTTTCATCCAGCTTGACGCTGGCTTTTTGCAGCGATTGCAGCGCGAGATAGGCTTCGCCGTCGATATCGATTTTATCGCCGAGCGGGTTTTTGATGCCGATGGCGATCAGGTCGCTGATTTTGACTAAATATTTTCCGTCAGCGGTGACCCAGACGACGTATTCGCCTTTGGCTTCGCTGTTGAGGTTAATCGAGATGACGGCATTGGATGCGCCGGTTGGCGGCGCGGCGGCGGCGTGAAACGCCGCTGAAAAAAATAGAGCTAGACTGAGTAAGCGCGGGCGCGCAAAGAAATTACGGCGCACACGCGATGGTGGCATCGATAGGGCGCGTGAATTCCACAATATCGGTTTTGACCACAATGTCGAATTTACCCAGCGCGCTGCAAGCTTGCGGCGTCATAGCGAAACTATAGCTACGCGCAGCGTTGTTGAGTAAATACCAGCCTTTAATATCTTCAGCGATTTTTTCGCCTGACTTTAACTGGATGTTGTTAATAAAAAAATGTGTGTTGCCGGCATTCTTGATTTTTACATTGAGCTTGCCGTCGGCGTATTTCACGCTGTCCACTTCACCTTTGACTTCTTCTTTCAGTGGCTTAAGGAAAATCGGCACGCCGAAACGCACAGCAACGGCGATTTGCGCGCCTTGCACCGGGGCTTTTTGCGGGCCGGGAATTTCTTCGATAAATAATCGATAGGTTTTTTGTTTTTCCGTCGCGGGGATTTTATAGCTGGTGCGCAATAAGCGTTGCTCACCTTTTTCTAACGTGGCGATTTTCGGAAAAAAGATCAGGTCGTCGGTTTCTTCGTATTTATCTTTGCCGTCGGCGTCCTGCGTCCACTCGAAAGCTTTCATTTGAATTTGCAGTTTGTCTTCGTCGTCATTGGTGATGGCGATTACACCGGTTTTAGTGGTGCGGTCGAAATCAAGACGGATGGGCGAGACAGCAAAATTGCCCGCCATCGCGCTAGCGCTGGTGAGCAAACCGGTAAGTAATGATAAGTGAATGATTTTCTGCAAAGCGGTCATGGCGTTAATCCTGGAAACCAATGAAATTGTAACATGCAGAAAACGGAATTCGAGGCAGGGCGTTGACTTAAGGCGTGATAGTCATCACGACATTATCGGTATAGTCGCCCATCAAGGCAGGGCGATAATCGGCAGGAAGGACAGTGCCGCCGAGATTGAAATTGAAATTGGTATTGTTATTAATAGTGGCGGTGATAACCAAGCCAGTATTCCAGGCAGCACCTGCCAGATTCAAGGAATAAGGCAAGAACGCCGTGGCGGTGGTGGCGTGTTTCATGCGCAAGTTGTTGGTCAGTACGTTCTGACCAGCGTCGCGCGCAATCTGGAATCTGGTCGTGCCGACATTACCGTTGCAGCGTACGACGATGTTGGCCGTAGCAAGTGCATTGGTGTTGAGAGAAGGATCGATATTGCCGAAGTTCATCGGCGTAGTCGGCGAGGTAAAAACGCAGCCGGTTTTATTCAATACCTGAGCAGAAACTGTGAGCGTGTTATTCGCCGCCATAGATGGCGTGGAAATAAAAATCAACGCGACGACGGCTATAAAAGCCGCCAGCGAAAGCATATTTTTGATTTTATTTTCAGGCATTATGTCAGCAATTCGTTTGGGTAATCCCAATCAATGCTACGGATTCAGCGCCTCAGACAGCATCGCCGGTTTTCGCCGGCGATGCTGAGAGAAGAACTAGACTTTTACTACCAGTTCCGATTAAGGAGTAATGGTCAGCGTAACGGTGTCTGCGTAGTTACCCGCAGCAACAGCCGTATAGTCAGCACCCAACACGCCGCCAGCCAAGCCCAAGGTCAGCGCTGTGCCAGGACCAGCAGGCGCAGTTGCCGACGGGGTCAGCGTCAACGAGTAAGGAATGAAATCGGTAGCCGAGGTTGCATGCTTCATGCGGCGGCCGCCGGAATTGTTAGCACCGTTGTCCGCAGTAATCGCTACACCGGTCACGCCCTTGGTGCACCAGTAAGTGGTGGAGCCAGTAGCATTAACGGCTGCGCCAACGCTAGGATCCAACGCGCCGAAGCCAAGGGTTGAAGTAGCGGTGCTGAATTTACAGGTTCCGACGACATTGGCTGACACGGTAAGGGTGTTGGTACCAGCAGCCATGGCCGATGCGGACATAAAAAGTGCTGACAGGGCTACACCCAGAGCGGCAACTTTTTTGCAGGCATTCTTTTTGTCCATCATTTAAATCTCCAATAAGTAAGTTAAGTGAATTGCGTTTGTCGCGCCTTGAAGTAGATGCAATCACCGTGCCACCTGCTCAGACTCGCTACAGGATGCATTTAACCAGTCATTTGGGCTGATCGATATGAAGCACTGCACATTGGGGTAAAAATAGGATTAAACAGAAGGGCAGATGTTGACGTAATGCGTCAGTGCCGCAAGCAGCGTTGTGCTAAACCGCACAAAATCAGCGTCGCGCTTCGGGTTTGGTGTCGCGTGAAAGTAGCGCTTCAAGCGCAGCGGCAGGCGCTGCTTTGCCTTCTAGCACCATGCAGACAGCCGTCGTGATCGGCATGTCGATGTGATGTTGCGTCGCCAGCCGTGCTGCTTCGCGCGCCGTGGACACGCCTTCGGCGACATGGCCGAGATCGTGCAAAATATTCTCCAGCGCTTTGCCTTTGGCCAGCTCGACGCCGACTTTGCGGTTGCGCGACAAATCGCCGGTGCAGGTCAACACCAAATCACCGAGCCCGGTGAGGCCCATAAAAGTTTCGCTTTGCCCGCCGAGTTTAGCGCCGAGGCGCGAGATTTCCGCCAACCCGCGTGTGATCATCGCGGCGCGCGCGTTGTGGCCGAGCTGCATGCCGTCGCTGATACCGGCGGCAATCGCCATCACGTTTTTAAGCGCGCCGCCGAGTTCCACGCCGACCACATCGGTGCTGGAATACACGCGTAAGCGCGGGCCATGTAGTTGTTGCGATATTTTTTGCGCAAAGTCGGCGTGGCTGGATGCCAAGGTCAGCGCAGCCGGTTTGCCTTGCGCGACTTCGAGCGCAAAACTGGGGCCTGATAACACACCGCAGATGACGTCGCCGTAAATTTCTGCCACGATTTCATGCGGCAATTTACTTGTACCTGCTTCAAAACCTTTACACGCCCAGACGATAGGCGCGGTGCTATTTAATTTTTTTAACTCAACTAGCGTAGCGCGTAAACCATTGGTCGGCACGACGGACAATACCAGTTCGCAGCCGCGCAATGCATCGGCAAGGTTTTTTTCGATACGAATATTTTCCGGCAACTTGCAGCCGGGCAGGTAGCGTTGATTTTCGTGTGTGGAAGCGAGTTGTGCGAGATGCGCCGCATCGCGACCCCACAAAGTGACGGTATGTTTCTGCGCCAGGTTAATCGCCAGCGCCGTACCCCATGCGCCTGAGCCGAGAACCGTAATGTTCATGCGAAAATTTTCAATAAGGGCGCTGAAATCATTTTACTGCCCCCAGATTTGTTCGACTTTCACATAGCCGATTTGGCCGTCGCGGTGTTTTACTTTGACAAAGCCTTTGACGGCGGCTTCGAGCGGCTCTAGTACGACGTTACGCTCGGCCATGATGACTGTGTCGCTTGCTGCATCGGCTGCGGTGTAAATTTCTGCTTGCGCGGTGGTGACGATGACGCTGCGTTTGTCGCTGAGGTTTTTGCTTTCGACCCAGCCCATGTCGCCGGCAAAATCGCGTACTTTTACCCAGCCGCCTAGTTTCACCATCACTTCAAACGGGTAGTAGCGACTGGCGATAAATAGTTTGTTGGCTTTGAGCGATTGCGCGTCGTAAATGATAGTTGGCGCGGCGACAGACATATATTCAGCCGCATAGATTGTTCCGTGGCAGCTTAGTGCGAGAAAAATCCATGCAGCGTGAATAAGGCGTGGCATGGTTTAGTGTTTCGCGCCTTGGCCTAGTTGATTTTGTTCTTGTTGCGCTTGATACAGCGCTTCGAAATTAACCGGGTTAAGCAACACGGGCGGAAATCCGGCGCGGGTGACTAAATCAGAAATGGTTTCGCGCGCGTAAGGGAAAATAATATTCGGGCAAGCGATGCCGAGAATTTGCGGCAAGTCAGTTTCCGGCACGTTGCGAATTTGGAAAATACCGGCTTGTGCGACTTCAGTGAGGAACAAGGTTTTCTCGCCGATTTTCGCCGTCACGGTCACGGTCAACACCGCTTCGTAATAACCTTCGTTAATGACGGATGACGTGTTATGCAATTGCACGTCGATTTGCGGCGGATCGCGTTCAAGAAAAATGGCGGGCGCGTGGGGAATTTCCAGCGATGCATCTTTGGTGTAAAGTTTTTCAATTGAAAAAAGAGCTTGGTTTTCTTCAGCCATGATATTTCCCTAAGTTATTGATTATATTAAGTTATTTACTATACTATTTTAACAACAAAACTAATTCTCCTGCGTGATCTAAAGCCGCCAAATCGTCGTAACCGCCGATATGTCGCTCACCTATATATATCTGCGGCACGGTGCGGCGTCCGGTGGCTGTCATCATGAATTCGCGCGCAGCGGGGTCGAGGTCGATGCGAATTTTTTCGATGTCGCTCACGCCGCGCGCTTTTAACAGTTGTTCTGCCCTGATGCAATATGGACAGGTGCCGGTCGAGTACATTTTTACTCTCGCCATGTTTAAGCCTTGGCGCGCTCTAACGGCAAGCTGGCTTCTTCCCACGCGCCGATGCCGCCGCGCAAGACAAATAGCTTATTGAACTGATTTTTTTCCATTATCTGCAGGGCTTTGCTGGAGCGATTGCCCGACTGGCAGCTCAGAATGACCGGTCGATCTTTGAATTTAGTTAATTCATTCAAGCGGCTTTCCAGCGTCGATAAAGGAATATGGCGTGAATTAGGAATATGCATGACGGCGTATTCCGCGTCTTCGCGCACATCGAGCACCAGCGCGTTTTCGCGGTTCATTAGCTGCGTCGCGTCTATTGTATTGATCTCGCGTCCTGTGCCAAAGCCGCCGGTAATCACCGGCCACAACAACATGCCGCCGCTGACAACGAAAATGCCAACCATAAAAATATTGTCTATCAAAAACTGCTGCAGCACGGTGTTTCCTCTTCGGTCATTTATTCAATGGCGCATTTTATCAGATTGCTCTTACTCACGACATGGCACAAATCGCTTAGAATATCGGCTGTTTTCAATAACTCTTTCAACCTACAGGCTTTAAACATGAAAAAAATCGTATTTTTCCGCCACGGCGAAAGCGTATGGAACCAGGAAAACCGCTTTACCGGCTGGACTGACGTCGATCTCACCGCCAAGGGCGTGGAAGAAGCGCGCGCCGCCGGGCGTCTGCTGAAACAAAACGGTTTCGCCTTCGATATCGCCTACACGTCGCTACTCAAACGCGCGATTCGTACTTTATGGCTATCGCTGGAAGAAATGGACGCGATGTGGATTCCGGTGATTCCCGATTGGCGTTTGAATGAGCGCCATTACGGCATGTTGCAAGGGCTGAACAAAGCCGAAACCGCTGCCAAGTTCGGCGACGAGCAAGTGCATATCTGGCGGCGCAGTTACGACATTCCGCCCAATCCTTTGACTAAAGATGACGAACGCTATCCGGGCAATGATCGCCGATATGCGCACCTCAGCGAAAAACAATTACCGCTGACGGAATGTCTCAAAGATACGGTCGAGCGCGTCGTGCCGTACTGGGAAAATGTGATTGCGCCGCAAGTCAAAGCGGGCAAAAGCGTGGTCATCGCCGCGCACGGCAATTCGCTGCGAGCGTTGATTAAGTATCTCGACCATATTGGCGATAATGAGATTGTGAATCTGAATATTCCGACCGCCGCGCCGTTAGTGTATGAGCTCACCGACGATCTGAAACCGATACGCAACTATTATCTCGGCGATCAAAAAGCGATTGAAGCGGCGCAAAAAGCGGTCGCCAATCAAGCTAAAGCGAAGTAGTATAACTAATTGATTTAATTGATGAAATATGCCAATCGTCACGCTGACTATACGTAAGTCGAAATCTAAAGAATTCAAATCTGCCGTGCTGGATGGCGTACATAACGCGCTCGTCGCGGCGGGTGTACCCGCGACAGATCGCTTTCAACGCGTGCTCGAACTCGACGCAGAAAATTTTCGTTTTGATACGACTTATCCTGATCTCAGTTCGCCGCGCACCGATGATTTTGTCATGATTGAAGTATTATTTTCCGTTGGCCGCAGCGTAAAAATTAAAAAGAAAATCCTCGCCGACATCGTCGCCAACTTGTCGCGCGAGCCTGGTCTGAACCCGGAAAATATCATGGTGTGTTTTAAAGAAACGCAATGGGAAAACTGGTCGTTCGGCGGCGGTCGCCAAATACATGTCTGATAAAGATGGGGTGCCGAGCTTGCCAAAACTGCTCTGCGTTATTTTTTCGTTATGGATGTTGACTGTGCTACCGGCAGAGGCGGCGCGCAAAAAAGCGCCGCCGAACGAAGAGCTGAAAGCCCTTCGCGGCCGCATTAACGAGCTGCAAAAAGACATCGCCAAGAAAGAAGATTCGAAATCAGAAGTCGCCGATGATCTAAAAGAATCAGAAAAAGAAATTTCTGAAACCAATCGCACTTTATCTGAGTTGGCGGCGGAACAAAAAGAAACGTCGGGCGAGCTGTCTGCGCTGCAAAGTAAAACCGGCGCGTTGAAAAACAATGTCACCAAACATCAAGCCGATCTGGAAAAAGTCATCAAGAACCAATATCAGAGCGGTAGCGATGACGCGCTGAAATTATTATTGAACGGACAAGATCCGGCGCAAGTGTCGCGTCATATGCATTATTACTCGTATCTCAGCAAAGCGCGCGCCGAATCGATTCAAGGTTTAAAAACCGATATTGCTCAATTGAAATTGGCCGAAGATGAAACACGCGCCTCCGCCAAAGAACTGGCCGAGCTGCAGGCAGAAGAAGCGCGGCAAAAAAAGAAGCTGCTCACCGAGCGGCAAAAGCGTAAAAATTTGCTGGATAAAATTTCCGGCCAAATCAAAACGCAAAAACGTGAAGTCGGTAAACTCAAACAAGACGAAGCACGCATCACGCAACTGGTTGAACGCTTGGCGAAAATGCTGGCGCAGAAAAAGAAAAAGCCTAGACCCGCCACCACTCAACCCGCGCCGGACAACGTAAAGCCAGGTGCGCCCGTTATTCAAAATGACGAAGAGCCGGATGACAGTTTCAGAGGCACCACGTTCGCGTCTTTGCGCGGCAAATTAAAGTTACCGGTCAGGGGGGAACTTGCCAACCGCTACGGTAGTCCACGAGAGGGTGGCGGATTAACCTGGAAAGGTTTATTCATCCGCGCCAATGAAGGCGCGGGGGTGAAGGCGGTCGCGGACGGAAAAGTGGTGTTCGCAGACTGGTTGCGCGGCTTCGGAAATTTGATGATACTGGATCACGGCAGCGGCTATATGAGCTTGTACGGCAACAATGAATCGCTGCTAAAACAAGTAGGTACGACGATTAAACCCGGCGACACGATTGCCAGTGTGGGAAACAGCGGCGGCAACGCAGAATCAGGCTTATACTTTGAATTAAGGCACCAAGGCAAAACCCTCGATCCACTTCCGTGGACCGGGCGATAAAGTAACTAATTGATTTAATTGAATATTTTGGAGCGGCTATGAACGGTAATAAATGGAAACCAGCGGGCTTAATCGGTTTGGGCTTAGTCGTTGGCATAGCGCTAAGCCTTAACTTTACCGCAAGCGCTGAAAAGCCCTTCTCGAAATTACCGCTACCGTATGAAGACATGCGCGTATTCAGCGACGTATTCAATCGCATCAAAACCGATTACGTCGAGCCGGTCGAAGACAAAAAATTATTGAAAGAAGCCATCAACGGCATGCTCGCCGGTCTTGATCCGCATTCTGCTTATCTCGACAAAGACGCGTATAAAAGCCTGAATGAAAGCATGGAAGGCCAGTTCGAGGGTCTCGGTATTCAAGTCGATATGGACGAAACCGGTTTCGTCAAAGTGGTATCGCCGATCGAAGGTTCGCCCGCATCGCGCGCTGGCATGAAACCCGGCGACTACATTATCAAGCTTGATGACGTCGCGGTAAAAGGCATGAAGCTCGACGAAGCAGTCAAAAAAATGCGCGGCCCGCGCGGCACCAGCATCACCTTGACCGTGATGCGTAAAACCGAACCGAAGCCGCTGATTATTCAACTCACGCGCGAACCGATTCGCACGCAGAGTGTGATCTCGAAACAAATCGAACCCGGCTTCGCGCACATTCGCGTCACGCAATTCCAGAAACCCACCGGCCCCGATCTCGCTGCCGCCCTCGAAGATGCGTACAAAAAAAATCCGCAAGGCTTAAAAGGTTTAGTGCTCGATCTACGTAATGATCCAGGTGGCTTATTGCCAACGGCGATTGGCGTGTCGGCGGCTTTTTTGCCGGAGAACGCGGTGGTCGTGACTTCAGACGGGCAAGTGGACGACGCGAAGGCTAAATATTTAGCCAACCGTAAATACTATCAACCGGGTTTTTCCAGCGATTACCTCAGCCGCATTCCAGCTGCGGTAAAAACCGTGCCGATGGTGGTGCTGGTGAATAATGGCTCCGCTTCGGCATCAGAAATCGTTGCCGGTGCGTTGCAGGATCACAAGCGCGCCATCGTTATCGGCACACAAACATTTGGCAAAGGCTCGGTGCAAACCATCGTGCCGCTGAACGACGAAACCGCGATCAAGCTCACCACCGCGCGTTACTTCACGCCGAACGGCCGCTCGATTCAAGCCAAAGGCATTACGCCGGATTATTTGGTTGAAGAAGCTAATCCACGCATCGGCGCGATTCGCGAAGCGGATTTAGAGCGTCATTTGTCTAATCCTGCCGATGGCAAAATTGATCCTATCGCCGAAGCCGCAGCCAAAGCGATTCGACTCGAAGCCGCCAAAGCCGAAGCCGCGAAAGCTGATGCAGCCAAAGCGAAAGAAAAAGAAGTCGTCGAGAAAAATCCTGACGGTACCGACAAAGAAAAGCCTGATCTGCAATTGGATCAAGCGATGAATTATTTGAAAGGCTTGCCGGTGGTTGCGACGGGTGCGGTGAAAACCAGCACTTTAGTCAAGTAAAAAACTAAATTAAAACAAATAGTTACAGTGCGCGGCCATGATTAAAAATCATGGCCGCGTTTTTATTTGTAGACTGATAAAATAATAAAATGAAAAAAATAATCTTGATTACCGGCGGCAGTCGCGGCATCGGTGCCGCAACAGCAAAGCTCGCGGCGCAACGCGGTTACATCGTTTGTATTAGTTATGTTGCCAATAAAGCTGCCGCTGATGCAGTCGTCAATCAAATCATTTCTTCCGGCGGAAAAGCGCTGGCAGTACAAGCCGACGTCGCCAACGAAATCGATGTCGTGCGCATGTTCCAACAAGTTGATCAAACTTTCGGTGCGCTCACTGCGCTGGTCAACAACGCCGGCATACTTGAAATGCAAAGCCGTATCGAAGACATGAGCGCCGAACGACTCAATAGAATTTTCACCACCAACATCACCGGCTCTTTCATTTGCGCACGCGAAGCGATCAAGCGCATGTCGAGCAAACACGGCGGCGCGGGCGGCGCGATAGTGAATATGTCCTCCGCCGCATCGCGAATCGGCTCCCCCGGCGAATACGTCGATTACGCCGCCTCCAAAGGCGCAATTGATACGTTTACATTAGGCTTAGCCAAAGAAGTCGCCGCAGAAAATATCCGCGTCAACGCCGTCCGCCCCGGCGTAATCTACACCGACATCCACGCCAGCGGCGGCGAGCCGGGAAGAGTCGATCGCGTCAAAGATTCCGTACCGATGAAACGCGGCGGCACAGCAGAAGAAGTCGCGCAGACGATACTGTGGTTGTTGTCGGATGAGGCTACTTATACGACAGGTGCGATTGTGGATGTGGCGGGGGGTAGATAGTATTTTTGTAAAAGATAATGTTGAAGCATCAATAACAATATTTCTGGGCACGTTCCCTCCCCTTCAAGGGGAGGGTTAGGGTGGGGATGGGTGTTGTTCGCAGTAGGGCGGGTCACACCCGCCAATCAAAGCGCCGCGCGTAGCGCACAAATCATTGCACTGGATAAGAGTGCCGGGGGTAGCCCGGCGGCTTTCACTTTTTTG
Organism: Pseudomonadota bacterium; assembly: GCA_041169175.1. GTDB lineage: Bacteria > Pseudomonadota > Gammaproteobacteria > Burkholderiales > JBEEJL01 > JBEEJL01. Next base: position 10,866 of record JBEEJL010000030.1, read on the forward strand.
TTTCGCCAAAAAAGTAACAAAAAAAGGCGAACCCGCCGCGCTGTCTTTTGTTTTTGTTTTTTTGTCGCTGATATTTCTGTTGTGGCCGCTTTTATAGAACCGGTTGCGGCGAGAAAACTCGCTCTTACCTTCAATTGAAATCCGCAACACCGCGTAGCTCAAACAGGTTCTCGCCGATGGCCCCCGATCCACAACAGAAGTATCAGCGGCGCAGATGGGTGAACTATTCACTCTTCGAATCTACACCGCGTAGCGTGTGCACTGCGCACGAAGAACGTTCATGCGGGCATTGAGCGTTGTGCTCGAATGGGCATTTTCGTGCGCGGTGCGCACGCTACGGGTTAGCTCCGTATCTCTTGATTGGGGAAGGTTGGGATGGTGAAGGGGCCTGTCACCCACATTTTCATC
>JBEEJL010000031.1:0-2837 GCA_041169175.1 Pseudomonadota bacterium
AGGTTTTGATAGGCGAGACATGATGTTTTCCGAATTTGATTTACATTAAATCAAATATCCTGTGTGTAAGCATAGCCCAAATCTCGGGCCACTGCTTCGTAAGTCACTTTACCGCGATGAATATTCAGGCCTGCGCGCAAGTGTTTGTTATCTTCCATCGCTTTGCGATAACCCTTGTCGGCGAGTTGCAATACAAACGGCAAGGTCGCATTGGTCAGTGCGAGTGTCGAAGTACGGGCGACGCCACCGGGCATATTTGCCACGCAGTAATGCACGACGTGATCGACTATATAAGTAGGCTTCTCGTGCGTGGTCGCTCTGCTGGTTTCGGTGCAACCGCCTTGGTCAATCGCCACATCGACGATCACCGAGCCGGGCTTCATTAATTTAAGCATATCTTTAGTAATCAGTTTAGGCGCGGCGGCACCGGGAATCAGCACGGCACCGATGACTAAGTCAGCATGTTTCAGCGCGGCGCTAATCGCGATGGCGGAGGAATATTGCGTGACCAGACGCGGGCCGTACATGGCATCCAATTCTTTCAAGCGATTAAGCGACACATCAAATATCGTGACTTGCGCGCCGATGCCCATAGCAATACGCGCCGCATTGATACCGACCACGCCGCCGCCCAACACAATCACATAAGCCGGCGGGACACCCGGCACGCCGGGTAACAACACACCGGAACCGCCCTGGGCTTTTTCCAGCGAATGCGCACCGGCTTGCACCGCCATGCGTCCGGCTACTTCGCTCATCGGCGCGAGCAAAGGCAAGCCACCGCGATCATCGGTGACGGTTTCATATGCAATTGCGACGGCATCCGACGAGATCAATAATTTGGTTTGCTCGGGATCGGGCGCGAGATGCAAATAAGTGAACAGCACTTGGCCGGGACGCAATTTTTTGCATTCAACCGCTTGCGGCTCTTTTACTTTCACCACCATTTCAGCTTTAGCGAACACTTCGTCGGCGTTCGGCGCTATCGTTGCGCCCGCTGCGACGTACTGCGCGTCGTCAAAACCGACGCCGCTACCGGCCATGGTTTCGACTAATACTTTGTGTCCGCGCGCCGTCAGCTCTTTCGCGCCTGCTGGGGTCAAGCCAACACGATATTCGTGATTTTTGATTTCTTTTGTTACGCCGACCAACATAATTGGCTCCAATTAGTAATGATAATATTTATTTCAATAGAACCGCAGTAAATGCTGGCTCAAAATGCATATAAGTTATCTGCTTGAATCGATTGAATAATAATTAAATTGTGCAAAAATTTGCTGCATCGCAGCCAAAAAGTTAATTAAATCCTGCACTTACGATTACCACAATAGAATTACTTTGGTATGCTGGGAAGGGCCACTTTAGCCGAATCTATGGAGCCATTGTGAAATTACCGGTTTCTGAACTCCTCTTGACGGAAATCTCGCGCACCGATTTCCACACCAAGTTACCTCAGCATAGACGGCTTTACGAAGCTTTGCGCGGCGCCATACTCAGTCGCCAATTGCCCTTCGGTAGCCAACTACCTTCGACGCGCGACATGGCGCAAGAATTAAAGCTGTCGCGCAACACCGTGTTGTCGGCGTTCGAGCAATTGCTCGCCGAGGGTTACGTGACTGCGCAAACCGGCAGCGGCACCTTTGTCGCCGACACCCTGCCCGATCAACTGGCGCAATCAGCGGCAGAAAATATTCCGCAACCTGAAAGCGGAACCCGTGTATTGAATAATAGTGAGGCAAATAAAACTTCGCGCAAACTTTCTGCACGAGGCGAATCGATGAGCGCGGTCGCCGGGGGAAAATTATTTGAAGTACAGCCGTTCGCGCCGGGCGACGCCGACTACTCCGCCTTTCCGTTCAAACTCTGGCAACGTCTGCAAAATAAATATTGGCGCGCCGGCCGGCCTGAGTTACTCGACTACGGCCAAACCGGCGGCTACTTACCGCTGCGTCAGGCCATCGCCGATTATTTACGCGTGTCGCGCTCGGTGCGCGTAACGGTTGAGCAGGTGTTGATAACCGCAGGCACGCAACAATCATTGGATTTGTGTTCGCATTTACTCGCCGATCATCAAGACACGGCGTGGGTAGAAGATCCCTGCTACTGGGGCGCACGCCGTGCGCTCGAAGCGAATGGATTAAAACTGCATCCCGTCCCCGTCGATAACGAAGGCATGAATCCCGGCGCAGAGGATATGGACAAACCGCCGCGACTGATTTATCTCACGCCATCGCATCAATACCCAAAAAGCGTCGTCATGAGTTTAGCGCGACGCAGACTATTGCTCGAGCTCGCCGCGCGCAACAACGCGTGGATACTCGAAGACGATTACGACAGCGAATTCCGTTACGCCGGTCGTCCGCTCGCCTCACTTCAAGGCATGGATTATCACGACCGCGTGTTGTATCTCGGCACTTTCGCTAAAGTGCTCTACCCCGGTTTGAAAATCGGTTACATCGTGGTGCCGCCGGACTTAGTCGAGTCGTTCAAAACCGCGCTCTACGATTTTCAACGGCCAGGGCAAATGATGGTGCAAGCCGCTCTGGCCGATTTTATCGAGCTCGGTTACTTCGCCACGCATTTGCGCAAAATGCGTTTGATCTACGGACGGCGCAGACTGCTGTTACAAAAAACTTTATACGGCGCGCTTGGCGGCAACATCAAACTGTCGCCCGCCGAAGCAGGCTTACATTTAGTGATTCAATTACCGCCGCAAGCCGACGATATCGCCATGGCCGCGATGGCGGCCGAACACGACATCAGCGTACGCGCGCTCTCGACTTATTATTTATCCGATCAGCGTGAAAAAGGTTTGGTCGTCGGCTACGCTTATGTGC
>JBEEJL010000032.1:0-4770 GCA_041169175.1 Pseudomonadota bacterium
TGGGAAAAGCATTGGCGCCAACACCGTGGCAAGGACGCTTCTGGAATTATCAAATCCGCAATGGCATGCGTGTGCCCACCCAAGGAGAAGTCGAATGGCTGCTGCCAAAAAGCCCACTGCCGTATTGGCGAGGTAAGGTAAAAAGCATTGAGTATGAGTTTGTTCAATAAGCAAATTATATGAAGGAAGTAATGTTATTTATGGAGGTGTGCCATGGTAAAAACACTATTGGTTTATTACTCGCTCTATGGCAGCACAAAAAAAGTGGCCGAAGAAATGGCCCGCATCGGCGGCTGGGATGTGGGCGTGATTACTGACGCCAGTCCGCGTAAAGGCATCTGGGGCTATTCGCGTTCAGCACTTGAAACGGCGTTCAATTCCGCTCCAGCCATTGACTACGTAGGCAATGACCCCGGCGCTTACGATACCGTTGTATTGGGCTCGCCCGTATGGGTAGGGCGACCGGCTTCGCCCATGCGCAGTTTTGCCAATCAATACAACAATAAATTGAAAAACCTGGCTTGCTTTTGCACCATGGGCGGTACCGATAGCAAGAAATGGGAGGCAAGTCTGTATTCACTTTACGGGCAATCGCCTCAGAAGATAATTGCGGTACAGGAGAAAGAAATTGCATCCACTGCGACGAGCGAAAAAATCATTTCATTTGTGAATAGCATTAACAGCCGGTTACGCATGGCCGCCTGATTTGATCAACGCAACCAAATTAGCGAGGTGCAAAATGGAACAGGATGAAAAGTATTTAGCCGCCAAGCGGCAAGTGGCCAAGATGAAAGATTTCTACGTTCATCTGACAGTTTACGCTTTAGTCATCACACTGTTGTTCGTGATCAACTGGTCTAGTGGCGGGCCATGGTGGTTTATCTGGCCGCTGTTCGGTTGGGGAATAGGCATAGTTGCTCATGCTATCGGTACGTTCGGATTTGGCGGTAAGCTGGGATCTGAATGGGAACAAAGAAAAATTGATGAAATTATGCATAGAAAATGAATTAAAATTATTTAATATAATCAAATACTTATGAAATTTGCGGCTAAGTTATGAAGCGATAAAATATTTACTCGTCTGTGACAAGATCGCGCATCAGTTTTTGAAAATCCGCCGACTGTCTGATCAGTCGTCCAGCCACTTGGTGTAATTTGTCCAGCGTTTCTGCTTGCAGTCGATATGTTCTTTGCGCTTTGGTTAGCGGCAAAACTTCTGCGTAATTAGCGGCTTCAATCCAACTAAGCTCTTGGCAGGATCCGGAAATCGTTTCTACCTAGTTCACGCGTTATGCAACAAAAGTGTAGTTGTTTAACCAAAAAGAAGTAACTTTACGATTTCTTTCCTAACCTCTACGTCATGCCCGACCAAAACATGACCGCCTTGTTCAAACCCAATAAACTTTGCGTCCTTGATTTGGCTTGCGGTGTATTGCGCGCTGGCGTAGGTACCAAAGCCGTCATCCCGTGTGCTGATGATGAGCGTGCGGGAGCGGATTGATTCCAGCGGATAACGCGTGAGACTTTTGCCCAACACGGAATCGTCGCGCAAACCTTGCGCGCGTGTAGAAACTGGCAGGATGTTGTCAGCTATTGCATTCACACGCGCAAGCTCTTGTGGACTGGCGGTTGCTAAAAGTTCTGGCGACGTGGCCAGGACACGTTTGATCACTTGGTCGCGCGCAACGTGTAGCGCGGACCAGAAGACAAAGTCCGACCCAATCAGCCGCATCAGTATTTTCTGGGCCAGTGGTGGTAGCGGCGGCGAGGAATCGATAGCCGTATCCGGTTTGTAAGCTATCGGCACCACCAGTATCAGTGCACTGATGCGATCGGGGTGGCGGATGGCGGCCTGCATCGTGGATGGTGCGCCTGCAGAAGCGCCTACTATGCCAGCCTGACGAATACCTAATGCGTCGAGCAGACACATATGCGCATCGGCCTGTGCAGCAGGTGACGCGTCGATGGGCATGGGAGTACGCAAGTAACCGAAGCGCGACATTGCAATCACACGTATGCCTTGTTGCGCAAGCGACCCTGCAAAGGCCATGCCCTGGTCGTGTCCGCCACCACTGCCGTGAACCATCAGCAGAGGCGTGCCGCTACCGGCCTCCTGATATTCAATCGGACCGCAACTCGTGGTTATCACCGTACTACCTTGCGTAGCACGAGAAGTGGCTACCCTTATGTCATGGTCGAAGCGTAACCAGATTAACAGGGCTGCGATGAGTAGAGCCAAGCCGATTGCTGTAATGGACAAATGGCGCTGCATTATGGTTGGTCCCGTCTGTAGGCCTTGTAAGTTAAAAAAACGCCCATTACAAAAAGGACCGCGAATACAAAATACATGTTTGAAATATCGCTGCCTTGCCTGGCTTCAGGAAAAAACATTCGCCACAGACCCATGAAAGAAACAAACCAGCCAACAAGCGTTACTATCACTGGCCACCCGCGCATCCAATGATTGTGCGCGCGGATAATTGAAATGCCGGCAAGAAGCAATAAGCTACCGTTCAGATAGGTGACTGACGCAATATTAATCGCCCAAATGTGATAGTTGATTGCTTCAGATAGCGATAACGCCATAAGCATTGGCCCAGCCAAGCCTGCAATGAGTTTTGAATTTTGCAAAATAAAATACTCCTCGCAACTTAACTTCAGCATTTATCAAGTTGGTTTTAGCAGTTCTATTTTGAATTCATCTTCATACGGCGGCACGTTGCATTCGATGATGTCGCCCGGCGCGACGTCGAGGCGCACGCCGATTACATCTGTGCGCACTGGCAGTTTTGCTACACCTCGATCCACCAGCACTACGGTGCGGATTTCCGCTGGCTGCTTCAGCGCGAGATATTGTACGGCGCGCAGCATCGAATGGCCGCGGTACATCACGTCATCGACCACCAGCACGGTGTGGCTGGTCAAATCGAGTTGCGCTTGTCCGGGCGCTTCGGTGAGTTTGGTTTCAGGGTGGAGCAGGGTGAGGTCGTCAGCGTAACGCTTGATGGAAAGATCGAGTCGGGCAAGATTGGCGACGCCGTAATCTTGTTTCATCTTGACGCAAAGTCGATCTGCCAGCGGCGCGCCGCGACGCAAAATACCGACGACGGTGATTTGCGTACGCGCTGTAAGTAACCCTGCTGCTTGTCGTGCCATGTTGCTGATCACTTCGTCAAGTTGTGCTGTCGAGTAAAGACAGGTGCGACTGCCGAGTGGTTTTTCGTTTTTCATAGTCATTCCCCAATATAATAAATCTTAATATATTCAAATAGTTACGTTATCATGATTTTGCGCGGACTTTTACTTTTGCGTTGTCTTTAATCGCGTCACCCGGATAGATGATAATTTTTTCTCCGACTTCCAAACCCTTCTCTACGATTGCGGCTAGCCCGCTGCGCGGACCTAATTGCACTACGCGTTTTGCTGCGTGTCCTTGCGTCAATGCAAACACGGCCCATTGTTCACCGTCGCGGAACAGCGCGCTTACCGGCACCTGCGTTGCATCGGCGCGCTCGTCGATGACGATGCGCGCTTCGACGCGATAGCCATCGCCGACGGCCTGCCATTTATCCGGCGGCGACACCATGTCGATAATCACGTTGACTCTTTGTTCTTCCACGCCGAGCGCGGATATTTTGGTAAAGGCGGATGGTTCCACCAGCCGTACGCGGCCTTGCAGATTTTCCGCGCCACCCCAGCGCTCGAACAACACTTTCGCGCCGGGTTTAATGCGCACCGCGTCGCTGGTCAACACATCGACCACGGCTTCGAGTTCGCGCGCATTACCGAGTTCGAGCAACGGCGTGCCGACGTTGACCACGCTCTCGTTTTGTTGAATGACTTTGAGCACCCGGCCCGACACCGGAGAACGCACTGGCCACAGCTTGCCATTTGAGTTGGTCGTTGGATTACGTACTTGTATCAGCGCCGCGCGCGCGACGTCGAGATCATGCTCGGCCACATGCACTTCCTGTTTGGCCGAATCCAGTTCTTTTTCGTTCAGGGTGACATTCAACTTATCGGCTTCGAGTTTGGTCGGCGACACGAACGAATCCGATGCGAGTTTGCGCGTGCGTTCGTAATCCGCCTTCGCCTGCAACAAGGCCACTTGCACACGTTCAACGCGCACTGCGGCACGCAGCTTGCCGGCTTCCGCCGCGCCGACGCGGGCTTTTAATTCCTGCTCGGTGCGCACATCAAGTAATGCAGGGGCGGAAGGGGAGATATTGGCCAGCACGGCGTTTTTTTCCACGCCGTCGCCTTCGAGCAGCGCGATGCGCTCCAGTCGGCCTGCCAGCGGGGCGGAGACGACGTAACGGTTATGCACCCGCGTGCGGCCATCTTCGTCTATGGTTTGCACAAACGCGCCCTTGCTGACTTCTGCCGTTTCGACTTCAAGAGGCTGTGGCATGAACGACCAGGCCAGTAGGGCGACCAGCGCCAGTGCCAACGTTGCCGAGATAATTCTTTTTGTCCATTTCATGGCAAACCTCTATGAAAAATTTTAGCGCATGATCACTCGCGGGTTTTTAATACGCCCACCATGTCTAGCCGATCAACGCGGTTGCGCACGACCAAAGCGCTGACTAGACCCGCGATCAGGATGGCGACGGCGGCATAAGCATAAGTGGCGGGATAAATGATGATAGGAAACGACATGGTGTCGTGCGGCATGAGCTGAATCAGCCCCCAAGCGAGGAAATAGCCGAACGGCAAGCCCAGTGGTATGCCGATAGCGATTTCGATCGCCAATTCTCCCAGCAAAAATAT
>JBEEJL010000033.1:0-2892 GCA_041169175.1 Pseudomonadota bacterium
CAACAGGCGATAACTCGGCGGCAGCGGAAGAAAAAGAATACGTCACTGGGAGCAATATTCCGCGCAGAGACCGCAGCGCGACGGGCGTGAAATCAGTTGACCCTGCCGAAATCGAAAGAATGAGAAGTTCTCTTCCGTCGGGCGGAAAGATAGGCAACTAAAGTAGGATTATTTCGGGCTGACCGATCAGGTCGGCCCTTCGTACTCGATCAATAATTCCGCCAGCACTCCCGTCGGCACCGCGCCGGATAAAATTTGATCTTCATAGACAAATGTCGGGGTGCCGGTAATTTCCAACATGGCGGCCGCCTCGTGATTTTCGCGTAATTTTTTTTCGTAGGTCTGGTCTGTCCATGCTGCAAAAATCGTTGCTTCGCTCACACCGGATTCCGCGGCTAATTTTTTTAACACCGCTTCGTTGCCGATATTTTGTTCTTCGACAAAATACGCTTCGAATAATCGCGTATGTAATTTTTTGAAGGCTTCAGGTTCGCGTTGCCGCGCAGCTTCGGCGAGCAACATAGCTTTATGCGAATTGGTGGTGAATTTTCTATCTGCCAGAATGACTTTTTCTTGCCGCGCCATGCGTTGCAGATTGGTCATCAGCATGTCCCAATGCTCCTGCGGATAGCCTAGCTCGGACAGCGCCATGCCCTCAGCGGGGGTGTCAGGATGAATTTCCATAAAGCGCCAGTCGATGTCAAATGCGGCCCCCTTGGCAATTTTAGCCAAGCGCAGGTCACCGATGTAGCAAAAGGGGCAAATGTAGTCGGAAAAGACGGTGATGCGTTTCTTGGGTTTGGCCATGATGCGGAAGCACGATTTGAAAAATTGCATCATACTCTATTCATTACCGGTTGAGACATGGCCGTGCCTCGCCTAAAATAGTATTGCAGGACTTTTTAACTTAAGGAGTTTTTTATGAAATTGTCATCCCTATTGATTTCCTCCCTTTTTATTTCTGCCGCCATGCTGCCCATCAGCGCCTGCGCGCAAGACAAAACAGTACCATCGGCTGCACCAACTGCCGATAGCGCAACTGCCATCACAGCATTAGTGAAAAAAGACACGGTTGTCGGCAAAGGCAAAGAAGCCGTCTCCGGCAAACTGGTGCGCGTGCATTACACCGGTTGGCTGTATGAGCCGGGCAAGCCGGAAAACAAAGGTACGAAATTCGATAGCTCGGTAGATCGCGGCGATCCGTTCGTATTTCCGCTTGGTGGCGGACGCGTGATTAAAGGATGGGATGAGGGCGTAGCCGGTATGAAAGCGGGCGGCAAACGCACGCTGATTATTCCGCCAGAAATGGGCTACGGTGCGCGCGGCGCAGGTGGCGTGATTCCACCGAATGCGACTTTGATGTTTGATGTGGAGTTGTTGGATGTAAATCAGTAAATAGTGTGTCATCCTGAACGAAGTGAAGGATCTGCTTTTTGCGATGCAAATTCTTCGCTTTCCTAGGATGGATATTTTTACTTAGCCTGCGAATAAATACATTATGGCTAAAAGAAAACCTAAAATTGGATTGGCGCTCGGAGGTGGGTCAGCTCGCGGCTGGTCGCACATCGGCGTCATTCGTGCGCTGGAAAAAGAAGGTATTAAGCCTGATGTAGTGTGCGGCACGTCGGCAGGCGCGCTGGTAGGCGCTATTTATACCGCGAATGAATTGGACTGGCTGGAAGATTGGGTCACGCGGCTGACATGGCGGCATATGGTCAGTATGCTCGACTTGAGTTTCAGCGGCGGAATTATTCGCGGCAATAAGCTGATCGATTTTTTTCGCGGCCGCCTGGAAAATAAACCCATCAACAAATTGCTGCTGCCATTCGGCGCGGTCGCGACGGAATTAGAAACCGGCCGCGAAATTTGGCTGCGCGATGGTGATTTGCTCGAAGCGGTGCGCGCCTCTATCGCGTTCCCCGGTCTGTTCAGCCCGGTATTGCGCGATGATGTATGGTTAGTTGACGGTGGATTAGTTAATCCGGTTCCCGTCTCGCTGGCGCGCGCGATGGGGGCAGATGTTGTTATCGCTGTCGATTTGAATTCCGATACGATCGGTGGCCATTTGCGAGCGATGGAAGATCCGACCGACACGCTGAATAAAAAACCGGAAGGCTTTGAGATTTCCAATACGCTGACCAATAAAATGAAAAATTGGGTGCTGGCCGGAACCGGCATGTTGAAAAGTCCGGCAATGGAAAACAAAATGGATATGCCGTCGTTTGTCAGCGTGGTGGAAACCAGCATTAACATCATGCAGGTGCGCATTACGCGCGCGCGGCTCGCGGGCGAACCTGCTGATATTTTGCTCACCCCAAGATTAGGGCATTTAGGTTTGATGGATTATCATCGCGCCGCGATTGCGATCGAAGAAGGCAAGCGCGCGGTACAACTCATGTTGCCCGCCATACACGCCATGCTCGAGCCGCGGCAGCGAAGACAAACGAGCAAAGAAAAACGTACCGAAAAAGTGTGACTTCAGCTTTTTACGTATCAATATAACTATTTGATTATATTGATATTTTTATAATTATAAAAATTACTTTCGCGCACTTAACCCGAAACTATTTTCCCGTCGTTTACAGCCTCCGTAGCTAGAATTTATTCACTCAATACGGAGCGCAACATGAAAAAGTTTTTATTCCTCACCTCGATTTTTGCAGCAAGCCTATTTCAGCCTGCTCAAGCGGCAGGTGTGTATGCCGATATTTCCATCTACGATCGCACAGAAAACAAAGTCTTGCCGGTTTATCTGCATGACGGAAAATATTATGTCGCAGGCAAACCGGGTAATGAATATCAAATTCGCGTGCGCAATCAAATGAGCAGCGATTTTCTCGCCGTGACGTCGGTCGATGGCGTGAATGTGCTCAACGGCGAAACGGCAGGACT
>JBEEJL010000034.1:0-4933 GCA_041169175.1 Pseudomonadota bacterium
GAACTACAGCTTGCGATCAATAGCCTTACTACTGAAACCTTTGAGTGATTACTGCGTTTTATGGTTTCAGTTTTACGGTGTAGGTGGTAAATTAAAACCTATAAATTGTTATTTATTCGAACCAAGGCATTTTGATGCGCTATCTTTTGTTGCTTATGTTTTTGGCTTTTCCGGTGTTGGAAATTTACACCTTGCTTCAACTCGCGCGTGAATTGCACTGGTGGTTGGCGGCGTGGCTGCTGTTTGCCGCATTGGCCGGAATTGCCTTGATTAAAGAAACGCGCTTTGCCATGCTCGGCCGCTTTGCCGTCGCCGTGCAGGAAGGGCGTTTTCCTCTGGGAGAATTAATTCACAGCGCACGCAGTTTTATTGCGGGCGCACTATTAATATTTCCCGGTCTGGTTAGCGATTTGATCGCGTTGACGATTTTGCTGATGCCGAATCGCCAATTAGCGCCGGTTAAAGCAGCGCCTGGTGATGTGATTGAAGGGCAATATCGGCGCGAGTAAATCTATTCGCGCTTCAAGCTGTTTAGTAAAGTTTCTACTGACGGATAAATCAAGCGCAGCCGCAATTCTTCTGCCATGCGTCGATTTTGTAGCCGACGCGATTCACGCATAAACGATAATCCCGGCTCGGCAATCAAGTGCTCGGCTTCGGCGCGGCTAACTCGTGGCGGGCGCGCCATATCAAACCGGTCTGCCACCAGATCAAAATAATCGCCCATTTTTTTATTCTCGCCATCGCAAATATTATAGGCGCGCTGCGAACGCCCGCGAAATAGCGCGGCGACACAGGCACGCGCTAAATCGTCCGCATGAATATGATTGGTGAAAACATCATCGGCTTGGTTCAGCACAGGCGTTTGTTTTTGCAAACGTTGCAGCGGCAAGCGCTCTGCCGCATAAATTCCCGGCGCGCGCAAAATCGAAAGTGAAATCCCGTTGTCCATAGTCCAGGCACGCAAACGCTGTTCAGCATCCACTCGGCGTTGCGCGCGTGGCGTTTGCGGATTGACTGGGCGGGTTTCATCAATGTTTGCGCCAGCGCAGTCGCCATACACGCCAGTGGTACTGATATACACCACTCGCTGTGGTAAAATTATACTTTTGTTCAGTGCGCAAATAAGATGACGTGTACGGGTATCGCGCAGATTAGTATTAGGCGGCGGCGCAGTATGCAAAATATTCTGCGCCAGCCCACCAAGGCGTAATAGCGAGGCGGGTATATCAAGATCACCGAGCACAGGGATGATACCGTGTCTGCGTAACAGCGGGAAATTGGCTACGTTACGCGTCAAGCCGAATAGATGAAATTTTTTGCGCAGCAAAGGCGCGGCACGTAATGCGACATCGCCGCAGCCAATAATGAGTAATCCAGGTAACGATTTCATAACGCGATTCTAACGGATTTAAGCAGAGAACTTTTGCATGACACATTCAGTAACGGTACAGCCGAGCGGCCATGTCTTCGACGTAAAATCCGACGAGACCGTGCTCGAGGCCGCGATACGTAACAACGTCAATTTGCCCTACGGTTGCCGCAACGGCGCGTGCGGCTCGTGCAAAGGCAAAATTCTTTCCGGTACGGTGGACTACGGCGATTACCAGCCCGGCACGCTGAGCGACGAAGAAAAACGCCAAGGCAAAGCGCTGTTCTGTTGCGCTACGCCGTTAACCGAACTGACGCTGGAATGCCGCGAAGTCGGCGCCATGCACGAAATCCCTATTCGCAAATTGCCCTGCCGTGTACAAAAAATGGATCGCCCGGCAAAAGATGTCACCGTGCTCTCGCTCAAACTTCCCGCTAACGAACGTCTGCAATTTCTCGCCGGACAATACATTGATATTCTTATGCAAGACGGCAAACGCCGTAGCTTTTCTCTCGCTAATGCGCCGCATGACGATGAGTTTTTGCAGCTCCATATTCGTAATTACAGCGGCTCGTTTTCTACATTTGTATTTAATGAATTAAAAGAAAAAGCCATTCTGCGTTTTGAAGGTCCGCTCGGCAGTTTTTTTCTGCGCGAAGACTCCGACAAACCAATGATTTTCATGGCCGGTGGCACCGGCTTCGCGCCGATCAAAGGCATACTCGAACACGCGTTTCACAAAGAGAATGAACGCGAAATGGTGTTGTATTGGGGCGTGCGTGCGCGCGAAGATTTATACATGGCCGAGCTGGCGGATAAATGGCAGCGCGAACATAAAAATTTTACTTTCATTCCTGTGTTATCCGATCCACTGCCCGAAGATAAATGGCAAGGCAGAACCGGCTTTGTGCATCAAGCCATTCTCGACGACTTCGATAATTTATCCGGTTACCAAGTCTATGCCTGCGGCGCGCCGTTGATGGTGGAAGCCGGGCATCGCGCATTTACGCAGACGCGCAAATTACCCGACGATGAATTTTATTCAGATCCGTTTACAGTATCGGTCGATCACACCAAAGCTTAGCAGTGGTTGCAAAACTACTGCGCGGGCCGATTTTGAGTCTCCGGTGCTCAACGTATAAGGCATACGTTTCCGCTTCTCAAGTCAAACTCGACCCGCTCGCTACGTTTTTCAATCAAAGCAATCGATGGGTCTCAGTAAACAAAAACGCCGCGCAAATAGCGCGGCGTTTCGTATTAAAAATATCAATATAATCAATCCATTAACACAAATGTCACTTTGATATTCACGCGATAATCGACTATCTTGCCGTTCTTGATGGATACCTTTTGATCCTTGATCCACGCGCTTTGTACGCCTTTCAAAGTCTTGTTGGCGCGCTTCACGCCGACTTGGAAAGCGTCGTCAAAACTCTTGGGTGATGAGGCGATAATTTCAGTAACGCGAGCGACGGAAGTTGCCATGCTGTTCTCCTTGTTGAGTGACACACCGGGAATTACCTTGAAGCGAATCGGATTCGCTGAATTAATCCTAAGCGCACTAAAACGCCAAGTCAACTATTGGTGGTCAAAGTTTGTTTCCGTATCAAGTGGCAGCGGCACCAAGAAAATGTTGGGCAAAAATGGGAATCTCGCGGCACAGTAAATGTAAACCGGAATTAAAATGCCCGAATTGATAGCCGGCTTGTTGCGCTAAATGTTGCAGACTTAATTCTGAATAAATGGATACATGCCCGTTGCGCGGCCCTATGTACCACCAATTTGTTTTAATAGTGTTTATATCGGCAGGTTGTATTAATGTAGAAAACATTAAAATGCCATCCGGTTTAAGCATCCCGACTACATCCTTCAGAGTATTCTTGGGGTTAGTTGTGTGCTCGAATACTTCAAAGCTAACAATCAGATCAAATTGTTTTTGCGGCTTGGAGGCATAATCGGGGGAAAATGGATCGTAAGTAGTCACGTCCTGAAAACCATTTTCTTTTAATAACTGTTCCAGCGTACCGTTACCGCCGCCGTAATCCAGGACGCTGATATTTTTGAAATCACCAAATAAATCTGCAATAAACCGCGCATTTCCTTGCGGACGTAATTCTTTGTAATCAGGGTCCACCAAAATATATTGGTCGTTATAAATATGCCTAGCAAAATCTTCTGAAGTAAATGTATCGAAGAATGATGTAAAAATAAAAGCGCAATTTTTACAACGGTAATAATAGACAGGAATTCCAGCGGTGGGTAAAACATCAGGATTACGCGGCGCTTCGCAATTTTTATTAAAATCCGCGACGTCAAATAATAACGCTTCAGCTTCACAGCATTTACAGGAAACTTGTGGGACAACGATAGGCTTAAACACAAAACTCATGATATATAGTCCTGGTTCGAATTATTCGTTGCCAGAGTAAAACGATTTACGGTTATGGCGCGCAGCGTCTTCCGGCTTGCCGGATTTTTCCAGTAAGCGCGTCATGGCCAGGTGTGTTTCGCGTTTGGGCTCAATGGCAATGCTGGCGTCCAGATAATTCTTCGCTTTGCCCCACAATTGTAAATCAATGCAGAATTTTCCCAGCGCCAATAATAAATCCGCATCGTTAGGATTTTGTTTCAACTGCGCGTCGGCCCACTCTACTTGCTTGACTAAATCTGTGCTGCGACATTCGCCATAAAGTTGTACTAAACTAGCGTCCCATTCTTTGGTCAGGGTTTGCTCGATAATGTTTTTTGCTTCGTCATGTCGGCCCGCAGCCATTAAGCTGCGTGCAGCTGATGCAGCCAGCGTTACATTATGTTTGTCGGCGTTCGGCAATTGTTGCCAGTAGGTGAGCACGGCGGCCGGGTCAGCCGCCTTTCGCTGCAGATTGCCTAGCTGTGCATTGAAACGATTTTGTGCTGCATGCTGCGGCAATATCGCGCCGCGCTTTTCCAGCAGCGATGTCAGCGCGAGCGCCTCATCCCAATTTTTCGCCAAAGTTTGCGCTTTCAATTCCAGCTTAATGGCGGTGACATTTTTCGGCGACTCGGCACGCACGCGTTGCAATACTTCCAATGCATCATCAATGCGGCGTTCTTTTAAAAATAATTCGGCTTGCGTCATTTGCCGCATCAAGCCCGCTTCGGGCGAACGATGTTCGGCTTGATTCAGATAAGCATCGCGCTTATCAAAATCGCCCAGTTGATGCGCCGAGCGTGCTGCGATGACGGATAACAACGGATGCGATTCAGGATGTTTTAGCGCGCTGGCGGCGGCTTTTTCAGCGTGGCCGTAGCGCCCTTCAAAATAAGAGGTGATGGCGTCGTGCATGTCTTTGAGGGATTTTTTCCGCGCCAGTTTGTCGCGATATTCACGCACTGTGGCGGGTAAGCGTAGTGTGTGGGTTAGCGCGCGCAGCAATATATAAAAAGTCAAAAAGCCAGCCAGCAGAAAAAACGCAAACAAATTTAGTGAAATATCGACTTGGTGCGTGCCATACAGAACGCGCACCGAGCCATTATTGTCATGCAAAAATAGCGCAGCGGATACTGCGACGATACACAGAA
>JBEEJL010000035.1:0-4086 GCA_041169175.1 Pseudomonadota bacterium
AGCGGCGATTGTGCATGCCGGTCAAGCCATCGACGCTGGCGGCGTATTCAAATTCGCGCATCAGATTCATGCTCTCTATCAGCGCGCTGTTATCGTTACGCATGCGGCTCGACAACACATACAAAAAATTACGTGCAATGGCGTGGCACGAATTGATCATCGACCAGACGATCACTTCTGGCATGGCAAGCAAGGCGGTCGCTTGTCCGGCGACCACATAAGCGGAGACTTTTTTGCCGTCGATGATCGACATCTCGCCCGCGCATTCGCCTTTTTTTACAATTAAATGCGCCGGGTTACTCAGGTTGCCCAAATGCACGCGCAGCTCGCCGTCGAGCACAACAAAAATTTTGCCGCCTTCTTCGCCCGGCGATAGCAACACTTCGTTGTTGGGCAACTTGCGCACTTCGCACTGTTCGAGCAAAGACTCAATGGATTCGATGCTGACATTTTTGAAAATACCGCATTCCGCGATTTGTGCCAAAGCTTCTTTGCTGATGTTGTGCATAATTTTTCTCTTTAAATTTTAATTATGTAACATACTGATTATATTAAATTTTTTACCTTAAAGAAATAACCGGCCAGCCCCGCTCACCCGCCGTTTTTGCCAACTGCCCATCCGGATCAACCGCAAACGGATGCGAAACTACTTCTAACAACGGCACATCATTATGTGAATCACTATAAAAATAACTGGCAGCAAAGTCAGTCATTGTTTGTTGCCGTTGCGCCAGCCATTCATGCAGGCGCGAAATTTTTCCTTCACGGAAACTCGGTGTGCCAACCACACGTCCGGTAAATTCACCGTGCTTGATTTCAGGCTCGGTCGCAATCAGATGTTCTACGCCATAAGCTTGTGCAATTGGCCCGGCGACGAAACTATTGGTCGCTGTGACGATCACCATTAGATCGTCTTGCTGCCGATGCTGCGCAATTAACTCGCGCGATTTTTGCGTCATCATCGGCACAATTTTTTTGCGCATATAGTCTGCGTGCCATTGATCCAGCTCCGCGCGCTTGTGGCGCGACAGCGGCTTGAGCTGAAAATCCAGAAACGCATGAATATCCAGCGTGCCTGCTTTATATTGCGTGTAAAAATCGGCATTGCGTGCTTCATAGATTTCGCGATCCAGCACGCCTTGTTCAATCAAAAACTGTGCCCACTCAAAATCGCTATCGCCCGCGAGCAGGGTATTGTCCAAATCAAATAAAGCCAACTTCATTTGCTGCCCTCGCCTATTGGCATTTGCGGATCTTCACCTTTTAACGCCTGTTTCAGTAGCGGAATCGACACCGGCCGCTTGGCTTCGAGCGAAAATTCATCCAGCTTATCCAGCGCCATTAACAACGACGGCAAATCGCGTTTCCAATGGCTAAATAAATAATTCACCACTTCATCGCTCAAAAACATGCCGCGTCCGTGGGCATGACGCTTTAGTGCCGCAGCGGTTTCATGCTCATTCAACACGTGTAATTGGTAAGCCAAGCCCCAGGCCAAGCGCGTTTTTAAATCGTCGCGCACTTTGAGTTCCGCCGGTGGCGTATCTCCAGTGACGATCAGCATACCGCGACCTTCACGTAAATCATTGTAAACATTAAACAACGAAATCTGCCCGCTGTCAGTGAGCCGCTGCACATTGTCCACCAAGAATAAATCGCCATCAGGCGCCGCGCCGAAACCCATACCTTCTTCGCACAAGCGATAAACTGCTTTGCCCCAGGTAAAGTTGCTGGCGATAGCGCGCAATAAATGACTTTTGCCCGCGCCGCGTTCGCCCCATAAATAAACAAAGCGTTCAGCAGGCTCGCCTGCGACAAAAGCACGCAGGGTATCTACGACTTCGGCGTTGCGACCGATGACAAAATTATCTAGCGTAGGCGTCACGCCGGGATTGATGTCGAGAACCAGTTGGCGCATGAATAATGTTGAGTTAAATGTTGAATTTTTTAGGTTAATTAATTTCAAAACAGTGTAGCACGAAGCCCGGAAATTGCTGCTGGCGCCAGTTCAAATAGAACGCTGAAGTGTAATATAGTTACTCCATCTTGCTTTACCGGCCATCGGGCCATTTCCTCCATTTATGGGATAATCATGGCAATAGCAGAGGAACCGAATATGAACGCCATCGCCCCAATCAAAATATTGTTTGACCACCCCGGCTGCGCCACGGGCGAAGCTTGGGCCAAAGTGCCGCGCGAGCCGCTGCCGCAGGAAAAACCTGCTCTCAAAGCGCACATTAAAAAAATGCTCAAGGACCAGAACGCCGTGCTGGTCGCGCACTATTACGTGCATCCCGATCTGCAAGATTTAGCCGAAGAAACCGGCGGCTGCGTATCCGATTCGCTCGAGATGGCGCGCTTCGGCGCGGCGCGACCAGAGCAAACCATCGTCGTCGCCGGTGTGCGCTTTATGGGAGAGACAGCAAAAATTCTCAACCCGGAAAAACGTATTTTGATGCCCGACCTCGAGGCCGAATGTTCGCTCGATTTGGGTTGTCAGCCGAATGAATTTAACGCCTTTTGCGATGCGTATCCCGACCGCACCGTGGTCGTTTACGCCAACACCAGCGCCGCCGTCAAAGCGCGCGCGGATTGGATGGTGACATCGAGTATCGGTTTAAAAATCGTCGAGCATTTGCATGCGCAAGGCAAAAAAATTCTCTGGGCGCCCGATCGTCACCTGGGTAATTACATCCAAAAACAAACCGGCGCGGACATGATCATGTGGCAAGGTTCATGTTTGGTGCATGATGAATTCAAAGCATTCGAATTAGCCGAACTGAAAAAGCTGCACCCGAAAGCCAAAGTATTGGTACACCCGGAATCACCCGAAGCCGTGGTGCAACTGGCCGACATCGTCGGCTCAACCACGCAAATTATCAAAGCTTCGCAAACCCTCGACGCAGTGGAATTTATTGTCGCCACCGACAACGGTATTTTGCACAAAATGAAAACCTTGTCGCCGAATAAAATATTTATCGAAGCGCCGACCTCGGGCAATTCGGCGACGTGTAAATCCTGCGCGCATTGTCCGTGGATGGCGATGAACGGCTTGACCAACTTGGCAACCACGCTGGAAAAAGCTCACAACGAAATTCATGTCGATGCGGACATCGCCGGCCGCGCGAAACTATCCATTCAGCGCATGCTCGATTTCGCCAAAACCGTGAACCTCACATCCGGCCAAACCCAAACCAATACCGCCTGGAAAAAAGGCATCGGGCCGGCTTAAAAAGTGTGACAAAAATCACAGCTATCAAAATTCCCTGCTGCATGTGACGTATTCCATATTGTCTGCATGAGCGTTGGCATATCCTGCAATTGTTTTAACGCATATTGCGAGGATAGAATGCCCAACAAAACGAAACTACCGACAATGGATGACACGCTGGTGAAAGCCCCTGTCGCCAATGCGCAACCGAATTATTACGACACGCAAGTGATGTTCGCCGGTTACCCCGGCAGCAAAACTGCGTCAGGTTCCCTGCGCCGCAAAGGCCGACCGATTGATCCTATCCTCGACGATCTCGACGAAATCGACGAAGCAGCCGATTTATCCACGCTGCTGCCACTCGACCAAGATCAGGAGTAAAGATGTCGAGCGTGCCGAAACACTATAGCGATTCGTCGCAGAGTAAATCTTTTGCCCTATTTATGGCGCTCGACGCGCTGAGTCTGATTTGTCTCGTCGTCGGCCTCGGTTCCATTTTCGGCAAAAGCAGCATGCCCTTCCACGCCAGCGAGCTCGTTGCATGGAGCCTCGTCGCTATCGGCGCGCTGCTTATGACTATTTCCATTCACGGTATTTTTAAGGGTTTGCGCTTAAGACAACGCAATTCTATGCGCTGAAATTTTCAGCCTTAACAAAACAAAAAGGGTGTCGCTGACGCCCTTTTTTATTTTTATATAACATTAAATACGTTAATAAAATCAAATACTTAATCGTTATACACTTTGCTGACTAAATAATCCCTTTGCAAGTGGCGTAACCACACCAATAACGCGGCGCTCGCTGGAAGCGCGAGTAATACACCGAAGAATCCGAACAATTGCCCGAACGCTAACAACGCAAAAATCACCGCAACG
>JBEEJL010000036.1:0-3121 GCA_041169175.1 Pseudomonadota bacterium
ACGTATTCAACACTGGGTCATCAAAATAGCCGAGCGTTGAATAAGCCGGCACATTGCCAATAAATATTTCACCGCCTTTTTGTTTTTGCTCTTCGGCAAACGCTGTCGCATCAGCCTCGGAAAAAAAACCTTTATAACCGACACAACCCGCGACCGGGAAGCACCACTCGCGCGGCTTGAGCGAAAACTCGTCAGCGGCAAATACATTCCACACGACAAACGGCCGCTGCAAATCGGCGTAGCCGCGATAGCTTTGATTATCCGGCAAGCCTAATTCCTGGCTGGCGAAATCGCGGATACGCAAAACGGTTTCCAATTTTTTTCGCAACGCAGGTTTAGTCGCAGGATCTGCAATCAGCTCAGCGATGGGTTTGCGCTTGCGCACGATTTCCATTTGCCCGCCGGCAGATTGCGAGTAATAACTGAGCTGTGAGCAACCGGCCATGCTGATGAGCGAAGCATAAACAACGATGCGGGAAAATAGCTTAGGCATAAATTAAGTCGCGCGCTCAAACTTGCCGTTATGAAAAAAACGGTCCATTTGTTGCATCACTATTGTAGAAAACAACATCTGCGTATGCGTTACCGGCAACACTATTTTATCTTTCATGCCCGGCACATCCGTTTCCGCTACGGCGACCGTTCCATCATGCGGTTTTACTATCCCCGGCGCAACCAGTCTGCCCAAGCCAAACGGCCTGCTGCCGGCGATGACGCCGATTTCTATCTTGGGTAAAACAAACTCTGCCTGCGTAATCCATTGCTTCATCGCCTTGCCCAAAATCAAACGCCCGAAGCGGTGGCTCGCCAAGATCAGCGGCACATGCGCTTTGCGATACGGTGAGCCAACCAACACCACACGCTGGACGCGCGGCTGGGGAAACTCATGCAGCATTTGCAGCGTGACCAAGCCGCCTAAACTATGGCCGACGCAATAGATGGTTTGATGCGGCAGGCTTGCAATCAATTCGGCCAAGCGGCGCGCCGCCGCCGACAAATCCTGGCTCATCGACGGGTAGTTAAAACCATAAACGTCATAACCCGCCGCGCGCAAATACGCTTGCCATTGCCACATGCAAAAAGTATGTAAATATAAGCCGTGCACCACGATCACTGCAGGCTTCATTGCATCGTCTCCCACAATTTTTCCAAACGCTTGGCGCTTACCGGCATCGGCGTTTTCAGTTCCTGCGCAAAAAGTGAAATACGTAATTCTTCCAGCATCCAGCGGAATTCATCCAGACGCGAATCATACAGATGCGCTTTGCGATTTTTCTCCGCGCGTTCCTCATAGCGTTTGGTCAGACCGGCAATGGCGGGCGCATGCTTGCCGTCACGTTCCGGGTTGCTGGCGTATTTTTCCAGGCGCAAAGAAATACCTTTGATATAGCGCGGCAAATGTTGCATACGTTCCCACGGCGTAGCATTGAAGCAACCTTTAAATATCAAGCGACCTAGTTGATTGCGACAATCGGTGGCGACGCGCGCCAACGCAGGTCCGGCGGTATTCAGTTTTGCACTGGCGTTAAAAAATTCTTTGGCAATATCGTCCGCCATGCGCAACAAGCCGGTGGATACTGCAGGCAAACGTGCGCGCGCGCGTTGCTTGAGTTCAATGAATTGTTTTTCGCTGCGCGGCAAATCGTCGTCGCCGAAAAATGCGCGGTCGGTAATCGCATCGAGCAAATCCTGCTTCAAGGCATCCGGCGCAATGGTGCTGCGCAATTGCATGGCGAGCTGATTGAGATTACCTAAAGTTTTATCCAGCTGTTTCATTTGCTCGCGCAATTCCAAACGCAACAAGCGCGCCACGCCGCCGCGCATGGCGCGATTGGCCGTGTCCGGCGCATCAAATAATTTAATCGACACCGAATCGCTATCATCCACCAGCGCGGGATAGCCGGTGAGTTTTTGCCCGTGGCGGGTGAAATGGATTTCCTGCGGCAAGTCGCCGAAATCCCACGCCTTGATATTGTCGCGCTCGATGCCCGGCTCGGCCTTGCCGAAAGTCAGTTGCGCCACTTCACCGAGTTGTTCGCGTAAAACTTTCAGCTCGCGGCCCATCGCCAGCTCTTTGCCTGCATCATCGGTGATTTTGAAATTCATGCGCAAATGTTCCGGCGGCGTTTCGCCTTGCCACACATCGACCGGAATTGCTTCGCCGGTTTGCTTATGAATAAACTCGCGCAAGGCCGTTTGCAACGGCTGCTGGCCGATTTCACTTTGTTGTAAAAACTTGGTCACAAAATCCGGCACCGGCACTACCATGCGGCGCAAGGTTTTCGGCAAGGCTTTTAGATACCAGGCGAGCTTTTCGCGTAATAATCCGGGCACTAACCAATCACATTGTAACTCATTGATTTGATTCAATAAATGCAAAGGCGCAACCAGCGTCACGCCGTCCATAACATGGCTCGGTTCAAAGCGATAAGTGAGCGGCAATTTCACATTGCCGAGCGGCATGGCATCGGGAAATTGATCTTCGGTGATATGCGTTGCCGCATGACGCATGAGGTAATCGCGCGTGAGAAATAAAATTTGCGCGTTGGTTTTCTCCGCCTCTTTGCGCCACGCTTCAAAGCCCGCGCCATTCACGATTTCCTTGGCGATGATTGCGTCATAAAAACCAAATAGCGTTTCGTCGTCGATCAACACATCCTGTCGTCGCGCTTTGTGTTCAAGCTCTTCGACTTCTTCGATAAGTTGGCGATTGTGATCAAAAAATTTCGCCCTTGTTTCGTATTCCTGCGCGACTAATGCTTGGCGAATAAAAATTTCGCGCGATTGTGTCGGATCGACCGCGCCAAAATGAATCCGTCGCTTCAAGGTGACGGTGAGGCCATACAAGGTCACGCGCTCGTAAGCCGACACTTGCGCGGTAGATTTTTCCCAATGCGGATCAAAGTAATGGCGTTTAACCAAATGCGCTGCTGCGCTCTCTATCCACTCCGGCTCAATCTTCGCTGCCGTGCGCGCATAGACGCGATTGGTTTCCTGCAGCTCTGCCGCGATAACCCATTTATATTTTTGTTTGCGCAGGCCGGAACCGGACGACACGACGAATTTAATTTCGCGCGCGCCTTGATAGGAGTCTCCTTCTAAATCGCGACATCCAATATTG
>JBEEJL010000037.1:0-2747 GCA_041169175.1 Pseudomonadota bacterium
CAGCAATGACTGCCGCCAAACCGCTGTCCGCAACGGCTACCGCAGGCAAAGCAAAAGCCGATGCCGTCTGCGCTGCCTGTCATGGAGCAAACGGATACAGTCAACTACCCAACGCGCCGCATCTCGCCGGGCAGCCGGAAATATATTTGAAAGAACAGCTCAAGGCTTACCGCAGTGGCAAACGCGCGAATGAAGTCATGGCCGTCATTGCCAAGCCATTAACGGATGATGAAATTACCAATCTTGCGGGATGGTATTCGTCGATAGAAATCAAAATAGGCGAGCTAAAGTAATTATCGTATAACTATTTGATTATATTGAATAAGTTTATTGCCATAATACGCGCAGTGGTCTAGCGCGTCCCTAGCCTCAACGTGATCTAGATTTACCTGCAGCAGCTACTAATAGGGCTTGGCGGTCAATTTTCCCTGTGCCGGTTTTTGGCAAGTCCGCGAGGAAGCTGACGTTGCGCGGATATTTGTAAGGCAGTAATTTCGACTTTACAAAATCCTGCAGTTGTTTGGTATGTGTCGATGCTTCCGCTATGCCCTCGCGCAATCGGACAAAAGCACTGAGGGTCATGCGTCGATCCTCAAGCTCATGCGCCACCACCGCACATTCGTGAACATCGGGATGTTCGTTCAGGCAGCGCTCGACTTCAAGCGGCCACACCCACTGTCCTGAAATCTTCACCAGATCATCAGCGCGGCCTTGAAAATAATAGTAACCGTCCTTTTCAATAAAACGAGCGCCCGGTGCAAATCCAATCAGCGCGCATGGTGTCTTTGGTCTTATCGGGGCGGTTCCAATATAGCGGCGCGGACGAATGTCCGCGCACATACATCACGCCTTCCTCGCCGGAGTTGGGAGACTGTCCCTCTGGTGTTTCCAATTTGATTTCATATCCGGGAACGCGAGCGCCCGCCGATCCAAGGCGGTGGTCAATATGCGTATTGGACATATAAACGTGCAGCAACTCCGTTGAACCGAGGCCTTCGGTGGGGCCGTGGCCGGTCAAGGCTTTCCAGTTGTTATAGACATCTTCTGACAGAATTTCTGCCGCAGAGATGGAGTGCCTGAGCGATGACAGATTGCGCTTCTCCACGCCTTCAGTGCGCGCGAGTGCGGTGTAGAGCGTAGGCAAACCGAACACGATGCTGGGCTTGAATGTTTCGATGGTGTCGAGAACCGCTTTCGGGCTGGGCTGACCTGCCAGTAGCACCGTCGTCGCACCGACTGCAAAAGGAAAGGTGCCGGAGTTGCCAAAGCCGTACGCGAAAAACATCTTGGGAATGGAAAAGGCCACGTCATGCGCTGAAAGTTTCAGGATGTGTCGCGCATAGGATTGTTCGGTGTAGAACATATCGTGATGCAGGTGGACGACGCCTTTGGGCTTGCCGGTTGAGCCGGAGGAATACATCCATGCAGGCTTGCGCCGACTCCGCTTCAGACATGGCATCAAAGCCGAACCGGCGGAAGGTGGCGTCTTCGCATTCGACTATGAAAGTGCTGCGGTTCGACTCAAAACGGTAATGATGCGCATTGAATGCACCTTTTTCCGTTTGCTTGAATGATTGTGTCAGCGACTCAAAGCGGCGCTCGGTGCCATACCAGGCGAAGTGGTTGCCAAAGTGCGTAAGCTGGGGTTTGAAGTCATGTTCAAAACTGCGCCGGACGAGGGAATTCAAGCCGTCCGCACCAATCACCACGTCGCCTTGCAGATCTTCCAGCGAAATCAATGAGTGAGAGAAACGCATTTCCACGCCAAGGTTTTCGGCGCGTATGCGCAGAATCTCGATCAGCGCAAGCCGTCCGATGGCGGCAAAGCCCATACCATCGATCATGACCTGACCGCCTGGATGATTCAAAGTCATGTCGCGCCAGCGCTCCATGTGCGGCGTAATCGGGTCATGCGTTTGTTTGTCATCGGCCGCGAGAAAATCAAGCGCCTGATCGGAAAACACCACGCCGAAACCAAATGTTGCTCCGATCGGATTTTGTTCAGTCAATCGTACCCGCACATGCGGCATGCACAAGCGTAGCAAAATGGCGGTATAAAGTCCGGCGGGGCCGCCGCCCAGGATGTCGATTGTGCGCAGAGCATTCATAGCTCCCATTCGCTAATTTTGTTTTTTATAAATTATTTTTGCATTATACGTAAAGTGTTTTCTGGAACAAAAAACTTGATTGCGCCGATTCCCAAGATTTCTTGAATAGGACAACTCTAAATTTACTGCGGCGATATACATGTAAACGAAGTGATGGCGGTATAGAGGAACCATTAACTAATGATGAGGTTTCTATACAAGTTGCGTGCTAGGCGATGATTGAAATCAAGATGACGCGCGGTGCAGGGCTATAATATAAGTGTATGATTATATTTAATTAATATTACGTCACTGACTCGGATTCAAGCACCTCACGTCTTTGTTTAACTTGAATATGATATTTGGTCGCAGTGATTTCGGCGAGTATAGAAACGGCAATTTCCGGCGGCGTTCTGGCGCCGATAAACATACCAACCGGCCCGTGTAGTCGTTCAATTTGCGCGTGCGTCAAATCAAACAAGGCAAGTCGTTCTTTTCTTTTACTGGTATTTATTCGACTACCCAGCGCGCCGATATAAAACGCTGGCGATTTCAAGGCTTCAAGCAAACCCATGTCGTCGAGTTTTGGGTCGTGCGTCAGCGCGAGAATCGCGGTATTGTCGTCAATACGAATTTGCAAAATCACGTCGTCCGGCATAC
>JBEEJL010000038.1:0-2634 GCA_041169175.1 Pseudomonadota bacterium
GCCGAACAGGTGTGGAAATTGGTCAACGAACAAGCCAGTAAAAAATGGCCTAAAAGCGAATCGTGAGCTTTACCCCTATGCGCCCTTTAACCATGAATAAGTCGCCCATGAAATCTTCCAAAACCCCGCTCAAAGACATGGTTCAAAAATCAGCCGTCCTGCCGCGCGATGAAGACAAGCAAAAGGCGCTGATCATACTGGATGATTTACCGGAAGCGGTGCTGATCTCGCTATGGCGCGACTTTGAGTTTTTTATGCAGCACGGCGCGTCATCGGCCAAAAAACCTTTGGCCTATTTGACGGCCCTCGTCCGTCAGCGCAAGCGGGCGATTGCCGATCAACCCCCCTTTGATGAGGAACTCCATTGAATTCGCCCAGGCAGCGCATGATCGATAGCGCAGCGTTTGCGCCGTCGGCGACGCCTATTCAGCTTCCTAGGGAGCTGGAGCAAGTGTATGAAGCGCTGGGGCGCCACTACATTACCTATTACCCGTCCTTAGCCAGAGTTACAGGGGGGCCGAAGCCCGCCTTGATGCTTGGCCATGCTATTTACCTCACGCGCGATCTATTAAGCAAAGAACCGGAACGACAAGGTTGGTTCTGGAAAAGCCGCACCGATTGGTTGTTGGCCACCGGACTGGACCGGCGCGAGCAGGAAACCGCGCGCGATACCCTGAAAAAATTAGGTTTGATCCGCGAGATGCTGGGCGGCATGCCGGCGCGACGATTCTATCAATTGGACTTGAATCGGCTTGGCCAGTTACTGTGCAGTGAAGCCAGCAAGCCTTTCCATGGTTGGCAGTGGGAGGACGCCGCCATGCGCGTCCTATTGGGTCGCATCATGGTGTTTTATGCCCCTCTGGCTTGGGTGGCAGGCAGCGTGGCGGGCGGCATCTATTTATCGCAACTGCTCAGCGATAGAAGAAATTCAACTCAAGCCTCTTCATTATTGTCTGCTAACGGCTATTTGGTGAGCCGATCCAACCGTCATTGGGAGGATTTGGCGATTGGCACCAAGTCGATTCGAAACGCCCGTGAAGTCCTAGAACAAGAAAAAATACTGGATATTGGCCGCGAGTCGAAAGCGCGTGGGATGCTGCTTTTACGCATCAATTTGGTGCGCCTAACCGAAAAAATCACCGAAAAACGTAATGAAATCCACAGTTTGCTGGAAAGTAGCAATCTACAGTTGCCCTTTTCGCCCAACTGGAGAAAACCCCCTGATTTGTTCGATGATTTCAATGTTGCCCAAAACGCCCAACAGACAGTTGCCCAAAACGCCCAACAGACAGTTGCCCTTTTCGCCCATCAAGTTGGGCGAAAAGGGCAAGTTTCTATAAAGGCATTTAATAAACATACATATAACCACCTCCAAACAGATGTAATAACTCAACCAGAGGCGGATGAAACCAAAAATGCCGGTGGTGGAGGTTCTTTCTCTGCTTTTGACAAACAAAAAACCACGAATGAATTGATTTACCCCGCATTCATGACTGCGCAGGAGAAAACCTCTGCGTGGCAAATCATCTGTGCTTGTGACAACCCCCAACTGTTGCTCGATGAAATTGAAGGTCAACGTCACATCAAGATATTGACCTCGCCTTTAGGCTATCTAGCGCGTATTGCTGAAAAAGCTAGGCAGGGGCAGTTTGCGGCAACGGCAGGGTTGACGATTCAACGTAAACGAGAAAATCAAACAATTGAGCTAATGAAATTGAATCAAGTAATCGAAAAGCAGGCGCAACGAACACCTGAGGAAATAAATACCGCCGCGGAAGCGAAAAGGGAGGCGATTGAAGTTCTTCGAAAAATGTTTGGGAGGAAATGAATTTTATAAGTATGAGATGTTTAAGGGTTAAACATTATTCAATTATCAATATTTTGAAATTTGGGAATTTTGATAAATAAATTTGAATATCCCTAAGTTCTAAGTGTTTAACCCTTAAACAATTGAAAAGTTGAAACGATTGATTAATTACTGACAGGGGCAGTTATGGCAAAAGCATCACCCAAAACTAAATCCAAGGCAGCAGCGCCGGTGCAGGTACCAACCACCACTGGCGCAACAGCAAAGAAGTCTGGCGCAACCGGTAACACTAAACCCGCGTTTCCGACCAGTCCGACTTCGCCGTTTCCCGATAAGTACGACATTGAACGGGAGCGGGTCTCGTTAGCTGATCTGCTTGAGGCCGATAACCCTGACGACAGTGATCCGCGTTGGTCACGCTTCGTCGAGCTGTCAGACCGGGAGGAAGCCTTGAGCCGAATGATTATCGCCGATCGTCACCGCCACCATGCCGAAGCGATCGTACCGGATAAGCAAGCAACGGCAATGCAGAATATCGGGGAGCTGGTGGGTGAAGATACCGACACGATGTCGCTGCATACACGCGATGCGTACCGGTTGTTCATCGGTAAAAGTCGTGGTGTGGGTCAACAAGGCTATGGGGAGATTTCAGGCAAAAAGGTTGCGGCAGCATTGCGGTTTGTGTGGTTGATGTCGGGGAACGACAATCCTTACGCCGACTTGGCGCTGGTGCAGACCACGGAGCGGATAGACAAACTGCGACATGACATTAACCGAATCATTCAGGTC
The DNA here is from genome assembly GCA_041169175.1 of Pseudomonadota bacterium. Classification (GTDB taxonomy): domain Bacteria; phylum Pseudomonadota; class Gammaproteobacteria; order Burkholderiales; family JBEEJL01; genus JBEEJL01. Next base: position 2,597 of record JBEEJL010000038.1, read on the forward strand.
AATTCAAAAGAGCTGGAAGCACTGAAGGCGCGGGGTTT
>JBEEJL010000039.1:0-4204 GCA_041169175.1 Pseudomonadota bacterium
TATTCCCGCGCCTCACCCTCGGCCCGGGTCAACGTTTTGCCTCCAAGGGTGCGTATGTGATGCGCCTGAACGGTCCGACGTCGCAAGATTTAGTACCGACGAGCGAGTGGTTGGTACCTTAATCTAGGATTAAGAAATAACATAACTAATTGATTTAATTAAACTATTTTATCAGGCCAAATTATCAAGGTTTCTTTGCCACGCCGTCTGCGGCTCTTTTCCGCCGAACTGAAGTAACGCGGTAGCGCAATGATCAGCAGCAAGGCAGCCGAGGGATGAGAATTTGAATTTCCATCAGAGTAAAGCCCCGCCGACTAAAACAGCGCTGGTCAATTACCATTTGTTGTAGGGAATCCCGTTCAAACCTTGCTTGGTAGATTTGGAATGAACGTCAAATACATCGTCGCCTTCACTGGGTTCATCAGGCGGTGAGCTGTAGCTGCGCAAACCCCATGTTTCGCTAGCTGGCACGGATGTATCGGAGGCCATTGGGTCATGGGGTAAGCGTCTGAGGAAATGAATTTTGCGCCTATCGGGTGTGCGTTGGTCTTCAATGCCATCAACCAACTCCTCCAAGGTTTTAGGGTAGCCCGATTGCCCTGCTGACACTCTTACGCGCCCCTGATCCGCTGCTCGCTTGTAGGTATCCAGCGCTTCGCGAATTTGAATCAGGGCAACACGTAACTCTTTTTCCTTTTCTCGCTGCACGCTAACTTGCGCTAAAGGAACGGCTACCATGACTAATATGGCAATAATCGCCAGCGCGATCATCAACTCGATCAAAGTAAAACCTCTGAATTGAGCTGAGCAATATCGGTTCACGGAACAATGCGAGTAAGTTGCCCGATTGGCAGGGCGAGCGGTGTTGAGTGCGATGGTGCAAGTGGTGCTGACAAGCATTGTATCGCTGACGCAATGCGGGATATCAACGCCTTGAGTGTAATAGTGGCGAAATTGCCGCAAGCCCTTGCACCAGTTGATTGTGGCAAAACATCTTGAAAGTCTGCTGAAATCAAAATCTGCCCCTAATCTAATTCAACTCGCCGATTAAAATTCGTCTGGCTGTCATTCTGCTTGAAAAATGTCCCATTTTTTACCCCGAGCACCTGCAAGTTGAGGGTCAAACTTGATCGACGTTGGCATTACTGTTACTGATTGTAAAGCATTGATTCGCCCTGCTGCGATGAACTGCTTCATTTACCCTTGGAAAAGTAGTGATTTCGCGCCACTTAAGTCGGGATTCACCTACAGCAATATAATATACAATAAACTATTGAAACTATTGCACAGTCAAAGTATTGCCAATAATATATTGATTTTTAACGCAAAGTGTTGGGTTTGATAAGAAATCACTGCGCCACATTATCTTTTCTCTCCAATATGATTTGAAAAATTGCGTACTCCAGTATTTTTTCTGCAACGTGGGGTTGCTTGGTTGATGAATAAAAGAATCGAGATAACATGAGAAGTAGTAATGATTACAAGACAAATAAACCCAAGCAAGTCGGTTTTACCTTGCTTGAATTATTGGTGGTGATGGTGATTATCGGCTTGCTCGCCGCTTATGTTGGTCCGCGTTATTTCGCGCAATTGAGCAAGTCGGAGCGAGGAGTGGCAAAAGCGCAAATTGAAAGCTTGGGCAAGGCACTCGACGCATACCGTATCGATACCGGCAGTTATCCAAACACCGAGCAGGGTTTGGCCGCGCTGATAGTCCGGCCTAACGACTCGACCAAATGGAATGGTCCCTATTTGCAAAAAGCCTTGCCGCCGGATCCTTGGGGCCGGCCGTATATCTATCGTTCGCCGGGGACAGGCGGAGATTTTGATCTGCTATCTTACGGAAAAGATGGCCAAGCAGGTGGTGAAGATGAAGCGGTAGACGTATCCTATCGATAGTAGTTAGCCATTTATACTGTTAATAAAAATATCCAGATGGAAAAATTATTAAACATATTTGGACACAAGAAAAGCCTCCCGCTGTGCTTCTATATGAATATCAGTAACGGTCTGCTTGGTACAAACGAAAATTGAGGCGCTAGTAGATTTTGCATGGCACAGACTGAAACCATTCCCGCGCAACAGTTGGCTAATCAGGCCGCAAATATCACTGCTTCTGCACGTATTCGCTTACGTGTAAAGGAAGCAAACGGCCAAACTCGGCTTGTGGAATATTTAGATCTTACGCAAGCCGAAGCTATGCGCCGTGCTACTTCGCGCGGCCTGCAGGTATTGTCTGTGGAGGATGTAGTTGATAGTGCCGCACAATCAGCATTCGCTGGAGGCAGTACCAAATTTCCTCTGTTGCTATTTAGCCAGGAATTGCTCGCCTTGCTTGACGCCGGTCTGAACTTATCCGAAGCACTGACTACTTTACACGCCAAAGAACGGCAGACGATCACTCGCGCTGTGTTGACGCAAGTATTGCAGTCAGTACGAGAGGGTAAGAATTTTTCCGATGTGCTGGTGGGTATGCCGCAGCATTTTCCCGAAGTTTTCGTTGCTATCGTGCGCGCCTCAGAGCGCACCGGCGACATGCCCAAAGCTCTGGCGCGCTTTATCAGCTATCAACTTCAGTTTGACACGGTACGTAAAAAATTAGTTTCAGCCGCCATCTACCCAGTGTTGCTATTGGTTGTAGGTGGATTGGTGACCTTATTCCTGCTCGGTTATGTCGTGCCGCGTTTCGCCATGGTTTACGATTCCACTGGGCGTGATATGCCTTGGCTTTCTGCCGCATTACTAACGTTTGGCCGATATGTTCATGCCAACTGGCAGCCAGTGCTGGCTGCCATTATTATTTTCACCAGCGTGCTGGTGTGGGCGTTGTTCCGCCCCTCAGGGCGAGCCTGGATGCTCAATGCAGTGGCCCGTTTACCCTGGGTTGCACCTAAGGTTGACGAGTTCCGCATGGCGCGTTTTTACCGCGCCACCAGTCTATTACTCAGCGCAGGCATCTCGTTGCCGCGTGCGATGGGCATGGTATTCGGATTGCTGGGTTCGCATCAGCGCGCCTCTCTGACGCAGTGTCGTTTAGCGATTGAACAAGGCCAAAGCCTGTCTGCTGCTTTAATGTCGCAAGGTCTAGCCAGTCCAGTGGCAGAATCATTGATCAAGGTGGGTGAGCGTTCCGGTCAGCTGGCAGAAATGCTGGAGCGTACCGCTCGATTTGCCGATGAAGATTTTGCCCGTTGGATAGATTGGGCTTCGAAACTGCTGGAGCCGGTACTGATGACCATTATGGGTTTGGTGATAGGCACCGTGGTAGTGTTGATGTACATTCCGATTTTTGATTTGGCGGGCAACTTGCGATGAACAACCTGGCCAGCGCCATCCCGATACTTTCGGGCGAAATAATTCAACAAGCGCGCGAGTTATCCATGCGGCAGGATCTGTCTATGGTGCAAAGCCTGCAGCAGATCACCGATGTTACTCCCGAGGCGCTGATGGCCGCGCTAGGCAATAGTTTTAATTATCCGGTTTTGTTAATGCGCGATCTGCAAAATTTGCAGCCTGATTTCGAACGCATCAGTTTCACCGAAGCTGCGCAGCGGGGGGCAGTGGTTGCTACTGCGCCGGGCGGATACAGATATCTGGTATTGTCCGATCCATTTGACAGTATGGCGGAAGAATGGGCACTACGTCGTTATGCGACCGCCTCTCAAGCCTTACAAACAGCGCTAGTGCATCCAGCAGATTTACAAGCCTACTTTACCCAACAAGAACGCCAATTGCGCGCCATGGATGGCTTCGAGAATGATTCGCGCCGCGGCAACGATGAAGAAGTCGCGGCAGTGATCACGTTGGCGACTATCAGCGACGACGCCAGCCCAGTAGTAAAGTTAGTAAATTCAACGCTTTACGACGCATTAAAACTGCAGGCCAGCGATATCCATCTAGAGTGCGATGCCGGCTGTTTGCATGTCATGTACCGCATCGATGGTGTACTCGTACCCATTACGCAATTGCAAGGGCAGGAAATGGCTGAGCAAGTTATTTCCCGCATCAAAGTAATGGCCGAGTTGGATATTGCCGAACGCAGAGTTCCGCAAGACGGACGTTTCAAGGTGCGGGTGAATGAGCGCGAAATCGATTTTCGTGTGTCGATTATGCCGAATATTTTTGGCGAAGATGCCGTATTACGTTTGCTCGACCGCCAATCACTGACAGAAGAAGCCAAGGCCCTGCGCTTGGATAATCTTGG
>JBEEJL010000040.1:0-3546 GCA_041169175.1 Pseudomonadota bacterium
TGCTGTTTTTGATATAGCACGGTGCGCGACGGTGCGTTGCTGGTGAATTCGCCGACGACTTCTTCCAGCACGTCTTCCAACGTCAGCATGCCGCGTAACTCGCCGTATTCATCAACGACCAAACCGACGCGGCGCGCAGTCTCCTGGAAATTTTGTAGCTGCGTGAATAGCGGCGTGCCGGCCGGAATAAAATACGGCTCGGTCATAATTTCTTTTAGCGTCTCGGCGCTCAACTCTCCCACGCGACTTTGATGCAATACGCGGCGAACGTGCAGCACGCCGACGATGTTATCCAGCTCACCCGCGTAAACCGGCACACGTGTGTGGTGGCTGGTGGCGAGTTGCTCGCGGATTTCTTCGATAGAGGCATCAATGTTGATCGCGTCAATGCGATGGCGCGGCGTCATGATGTCATCGACGGTAATATTTTCCAGCTCGAATAAATTCAGCAAAATCGTTTGATGCTTGGGTGGAATATAGTGACCGCCTTCCATCACCAAAGTGCGCAATTCTTCCATGCTCAGCACATGCTCTTCTGCGCTTGAAGGTTTGAGACGCAGCAACCAGAGTAAGCCTTTGACAAATAAATTAACGAACCACACCACGGGATAAAACAATTTCAACATCGGCGTGAGAATATAACTCGACGGCAAGGCGATTTTTTCTGGATACGCCGCGCCGAGAACTTTCGGCGTGATTTCGGAAAACACCAGAATAAAAAAGGTTGCCGCGCCGGCCGCAATCGCCAAAGCAAACTCGCTGCCGCCGAAAGCGCGGCGGGTAATTTCACCGACAATTAGCGCCGACGCAGTATTGAGTAAATTATTACCCAGCAAAATCACGCCGAGCAAACGATCGGTGTGCTCGAGCAAATCGCTGACCCAGCGCGCGCCGCGATTGCCTTCTTTCACCAGATGACGCAAACGATAACGGTTGATCGCCATCATGCTGGTTTCAGTCAACGAGAAATACGCCGACGCCACCAGCAACACAGCAAGCGCGATGAGCAGCGCGCTTAAGGGAATATTATCCAAGGCAAAACCTTAAAGGGGAATGAAACAAAGTATTGGCAGCGCAGGCGCTGGTGTCAAGCCGCGCCGCAGAAAATGATTCGGCGCAATCATAAAATAGTTAAATAAAATCAAATAGTTACATTATTTGTGCAAAATCACTTCGATGACGAATTTCGAGCCAAAATAAGCTAGAAATAACGCAATAAATCCAGCGATGACAAAGCGCGCGGCGGTACGTCCGCGCCAGCCATAAATTTTTCTGCCAACTAAAAGCGCGGCGAATATCAACCACGAGATCAGCGCAAACACTGTTTTGTGTTTATGTAGATCGACGGCCTTGCCGAATAATTCTTCGGAAAAAAAGATACCGCTGGCGACGGTCGCGGTGAGCAAAATAAATCCCGCCCACAAAACACGAAACAATAAATTCTCCATCGCCATCAACGGCGGCAAACCGGATGGCGCGGCTAAAGCATGGCGTTTATGCAAGCGCTTTTCCTGGACTAAAATCAGCACCGCATGTAGCGCGGCGATGGTGAGCAAACTATACGCGAGCATGGAAATAACCAAATGCCATTTGAACGCAGGCGCGGCATAGTTGAGCAATTTCCCCGCAGGAAACACTAACGGCAACAAGACAAACGCCGCCGCCGCCGCGAGCACCAAGCTATTCGCCGCCGCCAAGCGATAATAAAAATTCGCCAGCCAATAAATGCCGACCATCAGCCACAGCACCAACGACAGCGCATTGCCGACGCCCAAATTAATGCCGTCACCGGAAAAAATCGACATAAAAAGTAATGTGCCGTGCAGCGTCCACACCAAGGGAACCAGCATTTGCATGGGCAAACGCATGGGCTGCGCGATGCTCGCGCCATCCGCCACACGCCAACTGGCGCGCCAACCCAACGTTGCCAAAGCAGCGTAGAGCAATGCAGTGATAAAATACGTAATCGGGCTGTGCATGATGTCGTGAATGCAATTAAGAACCAACAGTTTACAACATCTGCCTTTTTGCCTCACTAATAACGATGGGATGCTGAATGTTTGACAATTTAACCCAACGCCTCGGCGGCGTGATCAAAACCCTGCGCGGGCAATCGCGCTTGACCGAAGACAATATCTCAGACGCGATGCGCGAAGTGCGCATGGCGCTGCTCGAAGCCGACGTGGCGTTGCCGGTGGTGAAAGATTTCATCGCCCGGGTAAAAGAGAAAGCGCTCGGCATCGACGTGCAGCACAGCCTCTCGCCCGGCCAAGAGTTAGTCGGCGTGGTGCATCGCGAATTGGTCGAGATCATGGGCGGCGCGAACGAAGGTATCAACCTCGCTACCGTGCCGCCAGCGATAATTCTCATGGCCGGCTTGCAAGGATCGGGCAAAACTACCAGCAGTGGCAAGCTGGCGAAATTATTAAAAGAGCAAAAGAAAAAAGTATTGCTGGTGAGTTGCGACGTGTATCGCCCCGCCGCGATTGAACAATTAAAATTACTCGCCAAACAACTCGACGTCGATTTTTTTGCATCAGACAAAGCACAAAAACCCAACGATATCGCGCTCGCCGCGCAGGACTATGCAAAAAAACATTTTCATGATGTGCTCATCGTCGATACCGCCGGACGGCTCGCGATTGATGAAGAAATGATGAATGAAATCAAACAGTTACATTCATCACTCAAACCCATCGAAACATTATTTGTTGTCGATGCGATGCAAGGCCAGGACGCCGTCAATGTCGCCAAAGCATTCGGCGATGCGTTGCCGTTAACCGGCGTCGTCCTGACCAAACTCGACGGCGATTCGCGCGGCGGCGCGGCGTTGTCAGTGCGACATGTCACGCAAAAGCCGATCAAGTTTATCGGCGTCGGCGAAAAACTCACCGGCCTCGAAGCGTTTCATCCGGAGCGCATGGCCTCGCGTATCCTCGGCATGGGCGACGTGTTATCGCTGATCGAACAAGCGCATCAAGGCATCGACAAAGTCGAAGCCGAAAAGCTCGCGCTGAAAATGAAAAAAGGCAAAGACTTCGACCTCGAAGATTTCAAAAGCCAATTACAACAAATGAAAAAAATGGGCGGCCTCAGCTCGCTGATGGACAAACTCCCCGCGCAAATGGGCAAAATCGCCCAAGGCAATCCGCAAGTCGATGACAAGGCGCTAGGCCGCACCGAAGGCATCATCAGCTCCATGACCAAACAAGAACGCCAATTCCCCGCGCTAATCAAAGCCACGCGCAAGAAACGCATCGCCGCAGGGGCAGGCGTGCAAGTACAAGAAGTGAATCGCCTGTTAAATCAATTCGAACAAATGCAGAAAATGATGAAGAGCATGCAAAAAGGCGGCATGGCCAAAATGATGCGCGGGATGAAGGGACGCTTTCCGGGGATGGGTTAACCCACGGTTAAATACTTAAAAGATTTATTGAAAGAGCCGTTGTGAAGTACAAGTTCTAGATGGTAGATGCTCAACTGGCACCTTAGTTATGGGCTTATTTCTGTTGAAATACCCAATAAGATACGTCCTCAGGACGTATC
>JBEEJL010000041.1:0-3690 GCA_041169175.1 Pseudomonadota bacterium
AAGACGGACGCACGATGCAAGTTTACACGCGGGACCAATGCAAAAGCTGGGAAACGAAAACCATCACGAGCAAATAATTAATGCGTGATAGCAAACGTAGGGCAAAGCGATAGCAAGCGTAGGGTGGGCAAAGCTATAGCGTGCCCACGCTGAACTGAACCAACCCATGTGAAAATAAACAATTATGAACAAAATTCTTTTCGAAGTAAGCCAGTTAACTCTAATCGCTTTTCTGACGGTAATGCTGTCTGGGTGCGAACCTTTCCCCGGAAAAGTTTTGGAAGAAAAAAGTAAAAAAGTAGGCGGGCTGGAGATTGCCTTGGTTCGCCACGCAGAAGGCACTTGAGGAAATCCGGCGCATGGCGAACATTACCGGGCCTATTGCAGGGATGAGAGCACCAAGGACCTTCGTAATGGACAGAGGGCATTTGCCTATCTGTATTTGATTCCCCCTGAGCGATTAACGCTTCCCATTGATGACCTCACCATCATCAATGAAAAAATCGCGTTTGGCCGCCTTGATTCGCGCCAATTTTTTTGTACCTTCAACGCTTGCAGTCCAGGTAAACATATCAATTGGGGCTGAAAGGATTTACCGCACAAGGACAAGGATCAAATCTACCCCGACCTGGACGGGTGGGGATCCATCCCTTTGATAGTCAAAGCCGAATACGAAGCGCCAGACGGGATTCGAATTCATCTCAACCCAAAATGGTTTAAAGACGGACGCACGATGCAAGTTTACACGCGGGACCAATGCAAAAGCTGGGAAACGAAAACCATCACGAACAAATAACTGATGCAAAATAGCAAGTTAGTGGGTATAGCGATAGCGTGCCCACGTTGAACGATTCGGTGGGCACACTTCGTTTTGCCCACCCTACCATTCTGCGACTTCTTCAATCGCCATTAAGTTTACGCGCCACTTCGAGGGCGCGGGCATCATCCCAAGCGTTGAATTGCGCGTGAGTGCCGCGCAGGACTTGGCGTTTTATCGGGGGTTGCGTTCCCTTGAGCATGGCATCCAACACCCGACCACGCTTCCACGCCTCAACCGGGTCAAGGATAAATTCGTTGTGATTTTGATTGCCTACGATTCTGTTCATATTAAGAGTATGGAGATGAATGTTGGAAGTTTCAAGCGCGGATAAATGTAGGATGTGTTGAGGTACGAAGCGCATCGTTCGCGATTGATGCGCTTCGTACCTCAGCACATCCTACACATTGATGTTAATTTGCGCGTTGGCAAATATTTGAACTAAGCGTTTATGTTGCTGACTTAGTTGAATAATATTTTCATCTAACGCAAATTTGCATTCGCAGCAATTATTCATTATAATCATACACTTACTATTTAATCGTTTTTGAGTGCTATCGAATGATTAATCAACGCACTTTAAAGAATGTAATTCGCGCTACTGGCGTGGGTTTGCATACGGGGGAGAAAGTTTTTCTCACCTTGCGCCCTGCTGCCCCCGATACGGGCATAGTATTTACGCGTACTGATTTACCGACGGCGGTGGAAATCAAAGCGACGCCTTATGCGGTCGGTGATACGCGCTTGTCTTCTTGTTTGGAAAAAGACGGCGCGCGAGTTTCTACTGTTGAGCATTTGATGTCGGCGCTCGCCGGTCTCGGCATCGACAATGCCTATGTGGATGTATCCGCACCTGAAGTGCCGATCATGGATGGCAGCGCGAGTCCGTTTGTATTTTTGTTGCAGTCGGCGGGCATTGAGGAACAAAAAGCGCGCAAGAAATATATACGCATCAAGAAAGCTGTGGAAGTGAAACACGGCGACAAGTGGGCGCGCTTCGAGCCGTTTAATGGCTATAAGCTGACGTTCACCATCGACTTCAATCATCCGGCTTTTGAAAATTCCGGCTCGAAAGTTTCCATCGATTTCAGCTCGACTTCTTATATCAAGGAAATCAGCCGCGCCCGCACCTTTGGTTTCACGCATGACGTAGAAGCGATGCGCGCGCAGGGCCTCGCGCTCGGCGGCAGCATGGACAACGCGATTGTGATGGACGAATACCGCGTGTTGAACAGCGACGGTTTGCGCTACGACGATGAATTTGTGAAACACAAAATCCTCGACGCGGTCGGCGATTTATATTTGCTCGGCCACCCGGTCATCGGCGAATTTTCCGCTTATAAATCCGGCCATGCGTTGAACAACCAACTGTTGCGCGCGTTGATGGCAGACGAGACGGCTTGGGAAATGATCACCTATCAATCGCATAAAGATTTGCCTATATCATTCCACCAACTGCATACGCAGACGGTTTAGCTCGCGTTTTGCGCGTAAAAAAGCTCAATTTAATCAAATAGTTACATTAAAGCCTTTATTCACTAGGCTGATGGTTATTTGCGCGTATATATAAGGTCTAGTAATGAAAAAATTTCTCGTCTTCGTTTGTATGCTCGCGTGCGTGTCGATCGCCGCCTGTAATAAAAAACAAACCGAGTTGGGCGAAGGCAGTTCACCGGTGACCGGCTCGTCCGGCCCGGCGGGTGCGAACAAGCAAGCGAAGGAATTGGAAAAATGTGATGCGCCGGTGGCGACGGTTGCGTTGGTCGAAAGCCCGAATGGTTACACCGTCGCGTCGAAATTTAATTTGCCCGAATCGCCGGTGCCGTTGATTCGTCTGCTGGCGCAACAAAGCGGTTGCTTTCGCGTGGTCGATCGCACCGCCGGTTTGAAAGCAGTTATACAAGAGCAAGTATTAAAAGATCAAGGCGTAATTCGCAGCGACAGCACCGTGCACAAAGGCAAAGGCTACGAGGCGCAATACACGATTACGCCGAGCTTAACTTTTAGCGAGCAAGACGCCGGGCGCGGCATCGCGGGCATCATCGCGCAAATTCCGGTGCTGAAAGATTGGGCCGGTTATGCCGAGCAAGTGAAATTCAAAGAGGCGCAAGTCGCGTTGCTGCTCACCGATAACGAAACAACAGAACAACTCGCCGCAGCAACCGGTTCGGCGCGCGCGACCGATTTAGGTTTGGGTGGATTTACTTTTTCTAAAGCCGGCGGCGCGGCGGGAATCGGTTGGAGCAATACGAATGAAGCGAAAGTTGTTGTCGCCGCGTTTTTGGACGCGCACAATAAATTAGTCACACAAATTCGCCTGTTGACTAAAAAGGAATTGCCACCAGAAGTGCCCACCACCGCTTCGGTTACGAAAAAAGTGGTGAAATAAATAGTTTAATATAATCAAATACTTATGATTATCGTCCGGATTATTATTCTATTCAGCCTTCTCATTATCGGTGGGTGCTATGCAGCATTCCTGATTACCAAAGATCGGCGTTATTTGCGATTTATGGGCCAATTGCTGCGTTTTGGACTATATTTCCTGGCGGCGGCGGGGGTATTTTACATACTGGAAAGACTGATTCTAATCTAGACTTTCAAAGTTTCCCCTGTCTTTTCAATAGCTTTTGTAACGCCGTTTTGACCGGCGACTCCGCCAGCCCAGATTCCAGCTCGCTTAAGCTTTTTAATGCTTGCGAACTGGCCACTACGCGCTTGGTTGGCTTTGTGAAAACGTGTGACATATTCACTTGCAGCACTACACGGATTCCGGTAACCTGCTGAAAATTTAGTTGAATCTTCTCCAGCACGCTAGGCAGCATTAACTTAATCTTAGCGGCTACCGGCCCATTAAAGGCCATAACAATCAA
>JBEEJL010000042.1:0-7392 GCA_041169175.1 Pseudomonadota bacterium
ATGGCAGGACCAGCGCAAACGCCAGCAGACTCAACACCCCTGCCAGCAGCGCCGCTTCTTTAGGCGCTATTTTTTTCGCTGCCAGCGGCCGATTTTTGGTGCGCGCTACGTGAGGATCGACGTTTCGGTCGATGGTGTCGTTCATCACACAGCCTGCCGAGCGCATCAGCACCGTGCCCAGAATAAAAATCAACACCAGTTTCAGGTCCGGTTTTCCGTTGGTAGCAAACCAGAGCGCCCACAAAGTCGGCCACAGTAGCAGCAGAATGCCAATCGGTTTGTCGAGGCGCATGAGTTGCGCGTATAACTTGAGTCGTGCTGAAATCGGCATGCTCATACTTTAAGATAATCTTCGCGTGACGACAGCCAGCGTTTTAGATGTTGCTCGGCGACTTCGGGCTGATGTTGTAATAAATCTTCGGCGGTTTTTTGTGCGGCTTCGAGTAAATCCAGGTCGAGATTCAAATCGGCGAAACGTAGCAACGCTGCGCCGCTTTGGCGGCTACCGAGAAATTCGCCCGGTCCGCGCAAACGTAAATCCGCTTCGGCGATAATAAATCCGTCGGTGCTTTCGTACACGACTTTCAGCCGCTCGCGCGCCTGCTCGGATAGCGGCGTTTGATAGAGCAAAATGCATGAGCTTTTTTCCGCGCCGCGTCCGACGCGTCCGCGCAATTGATGTAACTGCGACAGCCCCATGCGCTCGGCGTGGTCAATCACCATCAATGATGCGTTGGGCACATCGACACCGACTTCGATGACGGTGGTGGCGACCAGCAATTGAATCTCGTTTTTTTGAAACGCCCCCATCACGGCGGCTTTCTCTGCCGGTTTCAAGCGTCCGTGAACCAGGCCTACTTTCAAATCAGGGAAGGTGGTCTGAATGGTTTCGTAGGTTTCTATTGCAGTTTGAAGTTGGAGTTTTTCCGATTCTTCAATCAGCGGACAGACCCAATAAGCCTGCGCGCCTTTTTCGCACGCTTTGCGTACACGGTCTATCACTTCATCGCGTCGTGCATCGGCGATCAGCCGCGTCACTATCGGTGTGCGGCCCGGTGGCAATTCATCAATCACCGACACGTCGAGATCGGCGTAATAACTCATCGACAAAGTGCGCGGTATCGGCGTTGCGCTCATCATTAGTTGATGCGGTTCGCCCACGCTGGCGCCTTTCATGCGCAACGCTAAGCGTTGCTCAACGCCGAAGCGATGTTGCTCGTCGATAATGGCGAGGCCGAGTTTTTTGAATACCACATCGTCTTGAAACAACGCGTGCGTGCCAATCACGAGCTGCGCCGTTCCGTCCATAACTATTTGTTTATATTGAACTTTCTCTTTGGCTTTCATTGAGCCGGTAAGCCACACCACATTGACACCCAGCGGTTCAAGCAACGCGGAAAGTTTTCGATAATGTTGTTCGGTCAAAATTTCCGTCGGTGCCATGAGGGCGGCTTGATAGCCATTTTCAATCGCCTGTAACGCAGCGAAGGCGGCGATGATGGTTTTGCCGCTACCGACGTCGCCTTGCAACAAACGTTGCATCGGATAGCTTTGTGTCAGATCGCCGCTGATTTCTGCCATCACTTTATTTTGCGCGTGGGTCAGCGAAAACGGTAGTGCAGTGAGTAATTTTTTAGTCAGCGTATTTTTTGCTTTCAACACCGGCGCTTTGCGTTCGCGCCGCTCGCGGTAGTGTTTACGCATCGATAGTTGTTGCGCCAGCAGTTCATCAAACTTCAGCCGCTGCCACGCCGGGTGCGTGCGTTCTTGTAATTGCTGCTGTGGAATATCCGGTGGCGGAAAATGCAAAGTGGTCAGGCTGGGTTTGAGTTGAGCGAGACGCAATTTTTTTAATAGCGCATCGGGCAAGGTGTCGGTGAGTTCGGTCACGCGCATCGCTTCAGCGATCCATTTGCGCAGCGTCGGTTGCTGCAAGCCCGCAGTGGTGGGGTAAATCGGCGTGAGTGACTCGGCTAAGGGCGCGTCGTTTTTGATCGAGCGATATTTCGGGTGGACCATCTCGGCGCCGAAAAATCCCTGGCGAACTTCGCCTAACACGCGTACTCGTGCGCCTTCGGCCAATTGTTTGACTTGGCTGCCGTAAAAATTGAGAAAGCGCATAGTCAGAATACCGCTCGCGTCTTCGATCTGGCACACCAGTTGTCGGCGCGGGCGATACATGACTTCGGTAGTGAGCACGGTGCCTTCGACTAGCACCGTGGTGCCGGTCAGCGCGTCGTGAATCGGCGTGAGATGGGTTTCATCTTCGTAGCGCAGCGGCAGATGCAGAATTAAATCAAAGCGATTACGAATGCCGAGCTTAGCCAGCTTGTCGGCAACCGCCTTGGGAATGCGGAATTCTATTTTGCCAACTCCATAATGCCGTCCGCTTCTACCAACGCGCCGCGCGGTAGTGAAGCGACGCCGATGGCGGCGCGCGCGGGATACGGCTGGGTGAAGTATTGCGCCATGACTTCGTTTACCTTGGCGAAGTTGGCTAAATCAAGCAAATAAATATTCACTTTCACCATGTCATTCAGCGAGCCGCCGGCAGTATCCGCGACCGCCTTCAGGTTATCGAACACGCGCACAATTTGCGCGTCGATGCCGTCAACCAGTTTCATGCTTTGCGGGTCCAGACCAATTTGCCCGGAAAGATAAATGGTGTTGTTGACTCGCACCGCTTGCGAGTAAGTGCCGATAGCTTCCGGCGCGGTAACGGTACGAATAATTTGACGCGGCATAGACTGACTTTCTAAAAGTAAATTATTTTTCCAACCCGATTTTGCGATTGACGCGCACGACCTGCGGAATCTGGCGCACATTTTTCATCACGGTCGCGAGGTGTGCGCGGTCGGTAACTTGCAACATAATATTCCACGTTCCGTAGTCTGCGCTCTCGCGTTCTTCGGCGCTGACATTTTCGATATTAGCACCGGATTCGCCGATCGCGGCGGCGACTTTGCCCAGCACGCCGCGCTGATTTTGCGTGACGATATTAATCGTGACATCAAAATATTTTTGCGTCACCGGATCCCATTCCACATCCAGCCATTTGTCCGGGTCGGCATCGAATTGGCGAATCGCCGGGCAATCATGCGTATGAATCACCAGCCCTTGGCCTTTTTTGATAAAGCCAATAATCGGATCGCCGGGAATCGGCCGACAACATTGCGCTAACTGAACGGCCATGCCCTCAGTGCCGCGAATGATCAGCGAACCTAAGGGCTTGCCATCAGGCTGCTGCGATAACGCGTCGTTGAGGGACAACAAACGCCGCGCGACCACCACGTTCAATTCTTTACCCAGACCAATATCTGACAGCACGTTCTGTTTGGTTTTGGCGTTATCGCCTTTTAATAATTTATCCCAATGCTGCGCGGTAATTTCTGTCGGCTCGGCTTTCAGTGCGCGTAGTGCTTGATTCAACATCCGTTCGCCTAACTCAGCCGACTCTTCCAGATGTCGGTCTTTGAAGTAATGACGGATATGCGAGCGCGCTTTGCCGGTCGTGACAAAATTCAGCCAAGCCGGGTTAGGGTGCGATTTATCGTCGGTAATGACTTCTATCCGGTCGCCGTTGTTCAGCGCGGTGCGCAGCGGAGCGAGTTCGTTATTGATGCGCGCAGACACGCAATGGTTGCCTACAACCGTATGGATTTGATAAGCAAAATCCACCACTGTCGAACCTTTTGGCAAGGCGAATATCTCGCCTTTGGGGGTGAATACATACACTTCATCCGGAAACAAATCGACTTTGATATGCTCGAGAAACTCCACTGCATCACCGCTCTCGGATTGAATATCGAGCAGCGACTGTAACCATTGATGCGTGCGCTCCTGCATATCGTCCATATTGGCCGGCGACGATTTATAGATCCAGTGCGATGCTACCCCGCTCTCAGCAATGCGATGCATTTCTTGCGTGCGAATCTGGATTTCTATCGGTGTGCCATAAGGGCCAAACAGCGTGGTGTGTAACGACTGGTAGCCATTGGCCTTGGATATGGCGATGTAATCTTTGAACTTGCCCGGAATCGGTTTATACAAAGTATGCAGCGCGCCTAAAGTGAGATAACAACTGGGCACATCTTTGGTGATAATGCGAAAGCCGTAGATGTCGAGCACCTCGGAAAAAGTTAATTGTTTTTCCAACATTTTTTTATAAATACTGGAAATGTGTTTTTCCCGCCCAGCGATGCTCGCCTCTACTTTGAATTCAATTAAGCGTTGATTGATCGCCTCAAGAATTTTGCTCACCACTTCGCGCCGATTGCCGCGCGCGGCTTTAACTGCTTTGGTCAGCACGCGATAGCGATTTGGGTAGAGAAATTTGAATCCCAAATCCTGTAATTCGTAATACACGCTGTTCAAGCCCAGTCGATTGGCAATCGGCGCATAAATTTCCAACGTTTCGCGCGCGATACGCTCCTGTTTTTCCGCAGACATCGAATCGAGCGTGCGCATATTGTGTAGGCGGTCGGCTAGTTTGATCAGGATGACGCGCACGTCGCGCGCCATCGCGAGCAACATTTTGCGGAAATTTTCTGCTTGCTGGTGTTGTACGGTATCGAATTTGATACGGTCGATTTTCGATACGCCATCGACTAAATCGCCGACGGATTTGCCGAAATGATCGGCAATTTGTACGCTGGTAGTCGTGGTGTCTTCGACCGTGTCGTGTAACAACGCGGCCATGATAGCTTGCGGATCGAGATGCCACTCGGCGAGAATTTTTGCAACGGCGACGGGGTGGGTGATGTAAGGCTGACCGCTTTTGCGGAACTGCCCTTCGTGCGCAGTGCGGGCGGCTTCATAAGCCGCGTGAATTTGCGTAACATCCTCCGGCTTCAGATAACCGGACAGGGCTTGGGTAAGTTCGGCAACCTCAGGCATAAATAACAGGATGAGGCCGGAAGTAAAAAAATGAAATAGGCAGGTGTTCTGGAGCTTATCTCATTCCTTCGCCGTCATCCTTGCTCCTTTATTTATTCTGTAACGGCGGGAACAGCGGGTCCGCGATTAAGAATTTCCAGGCCCACTTTACCAGCGGCGATTTCGCGCAGCGCCATGACGGTTGGCTTGTCGCGGCTATGGCCTTCGACCAAAGGCGTCGCGCCGGTGGCCAATTGGCGTGAGCGGTATGTCGCGGCCAGGGTGAGTTCGAAGCGGTTCGGAATCAGTTTAATGCAATCGTCCACGGTGATACGAGCCATGCTTACCTCTTGATTAATTTGGAAATTATGTCGTTATTGCGTTTGAATTGCGCTTTGCGCTTTAATCGTTGACTACGGAATATCGCGAGTAAATCGCTTGCCGCATCAACAAACTCATTGTTAATAATAACATAGTCGAACTCGCCTAGATGGCTCATGTCCTCGTGCGCTGAAGCGAGGCGACGTTCAATGACCTCGGCGGAATCTTGGCCGCGCGCGGTAAGCCGTTGGCGCAACACCTCCAGCGAAGGCGGCAAAATGAATATACCGATGATCTCCGGGAATATTTTGTGGACTTGTTGTGCGCCTTGCCAATCAATCGCCATCACCACGTCGAAGCCGTTGTGCATGGCGTGATCGATCCATTTTTTCGACGTGCCGTAAAAATTACCGTACACCTCGGCGTGTTCGAGAAAGTCGCCAGCGATGATCATTTTCTGAAATACATCACGCGAGACGAAATGGTAATGCTTGCCTTCGATTTCGCCTTCGCGCGGCGCGCGCGTAGTGAACGAAACGGATTGGCGTACGCTGCTGTCTTTTTCTAACAGCGCCGCGATCAAGCTGGATTTTCCGGCGCCGGACGGCGCCCATACGATAAAAAGATTACCAGACATAGTTATTCTATATTTTGAATTTGTTCGCGCATTTGTTCGATTAACACTTTGAGCTCCATCGACGTGCGCGAAATATCCACGGCGACGGATTTGGAGCCTAGCGTATTCGCCTCGCGATTTAATTCCTGCATCAGGAAGTCGAGTCGCTTGCCGACTGCGCCGCCGGTTTTGAGAATGCGGCGTATTTCGGATAAATGCGCATTGAGCCGGTCTAACTCTTCTTCGACATCCACTTTGCTCGCGAACAACACCACTTCGGCGCGTATGCGCTCATCGTCCGGCGTGAGGTTCGACTCGGCGATTTTCGCGCTGAGTTTTTCTTCATAGCCTTTGACGATTTGCGGAATCATCGGCGCAGTTTTTTTCGCCAGGTCTTCCATTTTGGTCACGCGCTCGAGCAGCATGGCGCTGAGTTTTGCGCCTTCGCGCAGACGCGTATCGTGCAATTGCGCCAGCGCATCATGCACCAACGCCAGCGTCGCATCGCGCAGCGCATCGGCAGAGACGCCGGGCATATCGACCACGCCGGGCCAGCGCAAAATCTCTGCCACTGACATCGGCGGGTGGCCGGGGAAGCGTGCGCTGATTTTTCCTGACAGTTCGGCCAGTTGCGCCAAGGCTTGGTCGTTCAGTTGCGGTGTGCCGCTGCTGCTGGCTTTAGGCGCAAACGCGACGCGGCAATCGACTTTGCCGCGCGTGAGTTTGGCGACGATGGCTTCGCGCATCGGGTTTTCTACGCTTTTGAATTCGTCCGGCATACGGAACTGAATTTCCAAATAGCGGTGGTTGACCGAGCGCAGCTCGAGGGAAATAGCGCCAAAGTCAAATTCTTTGGCTACGTTGGCAAAGCCAGTCATGCTCGTGATCATGGGGACTCTCGTTGATTATTATGCTGTATGGTGGTGCGTTGTGCTTTACAAGCCCGCGTCAAAAATCCACAATGGCTGGACTTAATGATTATTATACCGCGCAACGCGGATAAATATGGCATCCCAACCCAACGAACCTCTACCCAACGGATACCGGCTGAATAATTACCGGATCGAAAAACAGCTCAGCGCGGGTGGTTTTTCAATTGTCTATTTGGCTAAGGATGAAAACAGCAACGACGTCGCCATCAAGGAATATTTGCCGTCGGGTTTAGTCGCGCGCACCGGCGGCGATATGGTGTCGGTGACATCGGAAGACAAGTTGGCGCATTTTCGCAACGGCATGAAATGTTTTTTTGAAGAAGGCCGTGCACTGGCAAAAATTTCTCATCCCAATGTCGTGCGGGTGGAAAACTTTTTTCGTGCCAACGAAACGGTGTATATGGTGATGGGTTTTATGCGCGGCCGTACGCTGCAGCATCACATTACGCACAATCGCGAACAATTCACCGAGAGCTTCATGCGCCGTTTGTTTATGAATCTACTCAACGGTCTGCGCGAAGTCCACACGCATAAACTGCTGCACCTGGACATCAAGCCGGCGAATATTTATATCGCGATGGACGGCACGCCCGTATTGCTCGATTTCGGCGCGGCGCGTCAGGCTTTGGCCAATGACCGGCCCTTACT
>JBEEJL010000043.1:0-3038 GCA_041169175.1 Pseudomonadota bacterium
AAAAGCGCTACCAGCGCAGTGCGATGGTTCAGCACCGCGCGCCGATTGCTATAGCCTTTGTCGGTTATTTACCTGGCGTCGATCGAAGCAGACTCAAACAAGTTTGGCGTAGGTTGATGAACCACTGCCTTTGTGTGCCAAGACTTGTAAGCCCATCAAGATTTTTTCGCGCACTGCTGAATGCGATAACACTTGCGCCAGTGCGTCATTGCTTGGCAAGTCAGCGCATAGAATGCGACAAGTATTTGCGCTAGCAAAAATCAAAAAACCGATCGCGTCACTATCTTCCACTGCATAGAGGGAGCGCAGAATCACGCTGCCGTGAGATCGACGCTCGACACTGACGGTGGGCGGGGCAAAAAGCTGAGAAGAGTCGCGTTGCGGTTGGGTCATGGCAGGCTCGTTGTTATATTTCTCATCGAAAAATATTTTTCAAACTCGCCGCTAGTATAATAATCATTAGGTCTTCTCACCTCTATAACGCAATCTATAAAAATTCAATATAATCAAATAGTTATGATTGAAATCAGAATGCAGGAAATATCATGCAGGTAGTCATCGCCGGCGCGGGGATAGGCGGTCTCGTCTTGGCGCTGATGCTACACAAGCGTGGCATCGAAGTGGATGTGTACGAGGCAGTGAGCGAATTGAAACCGCTTGGTGTCGGCATTAACTTGTTACCGCATGCGATGAAAGAACTCGCCGAGCTAGGCTTGCACGAACAACTCGCCGCTATCGCGATCGAAACCTCGTCGCTCAGTTATTACAACAAATTCGGCCAGCGCATTTGGCATGAGCCGCGCGGTATCGCGGCGGGCTACGACTGGCCGCAATTGTCGATTCATCGTGGCGAATTGCAAATGTTGTTACACAAAACTGCTGTGCAAAAGCTCGGCGCGAGTCGCGTGCATGTCGGCCACAGTTTTGAATCGTTCACGCAAGACGCCCATCGTGTCACGGCGACATTCAACAAGCGCAGCGACCGTTCGCAGATAGAAACAACGTGCGATGTGCTGGTCGGCGCAGACGGCATTCATTCTGCCGTGCGTAAATTTCTTTATCCGATTAATGATCATCTCAATTATTCGCAACGCATATTGTGGCGTGCCGTCACCGAAGCCGAGCCGTTTCTCGACGGGCGCAGTATGTTCATGGCGGGACATCAGGATCAAAAGTTTGTCGCCTATCCGATTTCCGAGCCGCTGCGTAAACAAGATCGTTCACTAATTAACTGGATCGCCGAATTACGTGTGCCGGGTGAAGCTCCAACGCGTAGCGATTGGGCCAAGCAAGTGGATAAAAATGTTTTCGCTGAAAAATTTGCCGATTGGCGCTGGGATTGGATCAATATTCCTGAGCTAATTTCTCACGCCAAAGCGATTTATGAATACCCGATGGTTGATCGCAATCCTTTGCCGCAATGGACGTTCGGTCGCGTTACGCTGCTCGGCGATGCGGCGCACGCGATGTTTCCTATCGGTTCCAATGGCAGCGCGCAGGCCATCGTCGATGCGCGTTACCTCGCCGATAGTCTGTTCAATATTAAAGATACGCATTATGCTCTGCGTGAATACGAAGCTGACCGCTTGCCGAAAACCACCGGCATTGTGTTGCGCAATCGCATGAATGGACCGGAGCAGGTGATGCAAATGGCGGAGGAACGCGCGCCGAACGGATTCTCGGACATTCAACAAGTTATTACGCTAAAAGATTTGGAAGATATTTCCTTGCGTTACAAACGTCTCGCGGGTTTCGATAAACAATCTCTGCAAAGGGTGAAGCCATGAGTTTTACACCTTGGGAAAACCCGATGGGCACGGCGGGGTTCGAGTTCATCGAATATGCCGCGCCCGACCCAATCGCGATGGGGCAATTGTTCGAGAAACTCGGCTTTTCTGCGATAGCCAAACATCGACATAAAAACGTCACCTTGTATCGACAAGGCGGCATCAACTTTATTATCAACGCCGAACCCGATTCGTTCGCGCAGCGCTTCGCACGTTTGCACGGGCCGTCGATCTGCGCGATTGCGTTTCGCGTACAAGACGCGGCACAGGCTTATGCGCGCGCGCTGGAGCAGGGCGCGTGGGGGTTCGACAACCAAACCGGCCCGATGGAATTGAATATTCCCGCTATCAAAGGCATCGGTGATTCGCTGATTTATTTGGTCGATCGTTGGCGCGGCAAAAATAATATCAAAAATGTTATTGGTGACATCAGCATTTACGATGTGGATTTTGTGTCGTTACCGAATGCTGACATAAACCCAACAGGACTTGGTTTAACTTACATCGACCATCTCACGCACAACGTGCATCGCGGTCGCATGGACGAATGGGCGGAGTTTTATGCGCGCTATTTCAACTTCCGCGAAGTGCGTTACTTCGACATTGAAGGACAGGTGACCGGCGTGAAATCCAAAGCCATGACCTCGCCCTGCGGCAATATCCGCATTCCGATCAACGAAGAAGGCAAAGAAGCCAAAGGCCAAATCCAGGAATACCTCGACAGCTATCACGGCGAAGGTATTCAACACATTGCGCTCGGCACGGCCGACATTTACAAAACTGTCGACGGCCTGCGCAACAACGGTATCAAGTTGCTCGACACGCCGGATACTTATTATGAATTAGTCGAAAAGCGCATTTCAGGTCACGGTGAAAATCTAGCCGAACTGCAAAAAAGAAAAATTCTCCTCGACGGCGCACCGGGCGATTTGCTCATGCAAATTTTTTCCGAAACCCAACTTGGCCCGATTTTTTACGAATTCATCCAGCGCAAAGGTAACGAAGGATTTGGCGAAGGCAATTTCAAAGCGCTGTTTGAGTCGATAGAATTGGATCAGATGCGACGTGGTGTGGTGAAAAAATAAATTTTTCGTACCAGTACACTGTCATCCTGAAAGATAGTGAAGGATCTGTTGTTGATTTTGACTTGGCTTTTTTGTTGAACCTCACAAAAGCAAAAGCAGATTCCTCGGGAAAGCCTCAGAATGACAAAACACCTGTCATCCTGAACGATAGTGAAGGATCTGTTGT
>JBEEJL010000044.1:0-13128 GCA_041169175.1 Pseudomonadota bacterium
TCGGCTTCAGCGGATTGCTGAGCGAATTCCTGCAACAAAGCGGTGCCAGCGTAATTTTGCGCGGCCTGCGCGCGGTGTCGGATTTTGAATACGAATTTCAAATGGCCGGAATGAACCGCAAGCTACTTCCCGGTGTCGAAACGCTGTTCCTCACGCCGTCAGATGAATACATGTTTGTTTCTGCGACGATAGTGCGCGAAATTTCCAGCCTCGGCGGCGATGTGAGCCAGTTTGTACCGAAGTCGGTGAATGCGCGTTTGCTCGCGCGACTTAAAAATTAGGAAGTGAATTTATGTCTTTAATGATCACCGATGAATGCATCAACTGCGACGTGTGCGAGCCGGAATGCCCGAACCAGGCCATCTCGCAGGGCGCGGAAATTTATGTCATCGATCCGAAAAAATGCACTGAATGTGTCGGTCATTACGATGTGCCGCAATGCGTGGAAGTGTGTCCGGTTGATTGCATCCCGCTGAATCCGGATGTGGTGGAAACGAAAGAACAGTTGCACGAAAAATATATTCTGCTACAAAAGACTGCTTAAAAATTCAATATAATCATATAGTTATAAAAAAACGCCATGCGGTTTGCATGGCGTTTTTGTTTTTGAAATCCCGAAAAAATTATTTACCGATATTAATCAGCGGCGCTGTTTGCATATTAGCCGGAATGATTACGGTGCTCGTGCCGCCTTTTTCGGCAAATTTTTGCAAGGCTAAATTCGATTCGTGTTGCAAATATTCACGTGTCAAAGACTGATTAATAATCTGATTCGCCTTGGCAATACCTTCCGCTTTTTTCACTTCGACTTGCGCTTCCGCTTCGGCGATTTTGATACGTTGCTGCGTGGTTTCCAATTGTTTTTGTGCCGCGACGGATTCCTGTATCGAACGTTCGATGGCTGGGTCGGTGGTCAAGTTACGCACGATGACGCGTGTAATGGTGAAGACGCCTTTGTCGTTACGCTCCAATTCGGTTTGCAAACCTTGCGCGATGCTGGCGGCGAGTTCGTCGCGTTTGGTGTGCATGGTGAGGCTGTCCATCTTCGAGGTTTCTTCGTAGATCACATTACGCGCGACACGGGTCACGAGTTCATACGACGGATACCATTCGCCGTTGGCCATACGCGCGGACAGCGCCGCGTATTTCATTTGGCTATCGGCAATGGTGCCGGGGCTGACTTTGTAATACACCGTCATGTCGAGATCGCGCAGCGACAAATTATCGTGCGCTTTCGGTGTCAGGTCGTTCAAATCGACGCCGATTTCCTTGGCGGAAAATTCTTTGACCGATTCGATTAACGGCCATTTGAAATACACGCCGGAACTGGTGATTTCTTCCGGATTAATTTTGCCGAATATCTCGCGTACGCCGACGTTGCCGGATTGGATGGTGCCGAAAAAACCACTCAATATAATCAACGCCAAAATGATGGCAACAACTGCACTGCCCAACTTGAGGGATTTCATTTTTATTATCTGCCGTATTTTTATTTAAAATTATTTTTCAACTACTTGATCGACTTGCATCTCTTCACGATTCATAGCCGCGCCGAATTTGCCGCGCAGTTCGCTTAGTTCACCAAGTTGGCGAATCGACACGCGTTCTTCGCCGTCAAGAGAAGTGATACCTTGTTCGAGAATATGGCTGGCGCCTTGTGCGCGGCCGATGTCTTCTTCGCGCCGGGTGAGCCACATACGGCGCACTCGCACTTCGGATTCCAGCGGCATAAGAATGGCGTTCATCCACGATTTGGCTTCGTCGAGCGCGAATTCGTGCATCATCACGACTTGATTAGCCAGGGCCATAAAGAATTTTTCCGTGTAAGCGGTTTTAGCTTGGGTAATGATGCGCAAAGTATTGCCGAAACGTTGATTCAATTTGGCTTCGAGGCGTTCGATTTCACGGAAGTGTCCATCAAACGACAACGGTGGCGGCACGCTTTGCTTGAAGCCATGTTCCTCGATAAAGCGTTGGTAAATAGATTCGGCCAGCGTGTGGATTTCCTCTGCCAGATCGCGCGACTGCTCCAGATGATGTTTTTCCTCTTTGAAGTGTTCGCGCATGCTATCGACCACGCCCTTGCTGAAAGTGCTGGCAAGCATTTTTTGTCTGGTCGCCTCGGCTTTTTCACGCACTGTGCCGACGTCCAGCGCATTGGTGAGCTCGCGCCCCTGGCGCGTGATGACGGATTGCAATTTATTAAAGCGGTCGGACACGCGGTCAAACGCTTCGCGGATATTGCGCGATTCAATCACCGAAAGCTCAGTCATTTCGCGATTTTTGCCGCGTAAAGATTCGAGCTTTTTGCGTTCGTCGATCACATTTTCGCGCCGACCATCCAGTAAACCTTGGATGCGCATGAATAATTCTGCGACGTCTTTTTTGATGTCGGCCTGCATCAAGCCGCTATGCGTCAACGGCAGTTCTTCTGACAAAGCTTTTTCCAGCGCCATCAAGCGGCTCTTGTCGAGCAAGGCGTGGTTCTGATTGATTTTTGCGACCAAACCTTTTTGTGCCGAGATCGGGAATACCCGAGCAGCAGGAATATTCAGCATCTCCGCCGTCTTGGTTACTTGACTGGAAATTTCAGCATCTATCGCCGTTTGCGATTTCAGTTCGTCCCACATACCGTCGATTTTATTCAGTGCGATGATGCAGTTTTTGTCCGCGAGCCCCGAGCCGACAATATGCTCGTTCCAAATCGCGCGGTCCGATTTGGTCACGCCGGTGTCTGCTCCTAAAATAAACAACACGGCGTGGGCGTTGGGAATCATGTTAATGGTGAGTTCCGGCTCGGTACCGATGGCATTGAAGCCCGGCGTATCGAGCACGACCAAACCTTGTTTCAGCAATGGGTGAGGGAAATTGAATACGGCATGGCGCCAACGCGGAATGGCGATCATGCCATTTTTAATTTGCGGTTGGTCTTCTGCGTTCGGATCGTAGAGGCCGTAGCTTTCTGCCGTCTGTACGGTAACTTGTATGGTCTCCGCCAAGTGTTTGCAGGCGCTAGCGATGGTGTCGGGACGATCAATGTCGAAAGGAAATATTTGCCAGGCTTCAGTAACTTTTTTGTAATCGTAAAGTGATTGGGTGGTTTCGCGCGTTTCGATCGGTAGCAGGCGCAGTCCCGGCTCGTAGCGGTCATCCCACATTAGTTCGGTCGGGCACATAGTGGTGGTGCCCGCGCCGGAAGGCAATAATCGGCGACCGAAATCGGCAAAAAATATCGCGTTAATTAATTCCGATTTGCCGCGCGAAAATTCCGCGACGATAGCGATGGTGATTTTTTCTTCTGCTAGCTTGTGCAATAGTTGTGCGATTTTTGCGTCCACTGCCGGGCTGTGCAATTGTTGCTTGTCCAGCCATTTGCGCACCGATTCCAGTTCCAACGACAACTCATAGCGCCAGTGAAAAAAGCGTTCCATCAAACCGGAGATGTGGGTCGAAGCTGGGCGGGAAATATACGAAGCGGCCGGATTTTTCACCAGCGTGCCCATTGGGCTGCTCAACATGGTTGAAGTGGGGCGGCTAATCATCGTGGAATTGGGTTTGCTCATGGTTCAACCTCAGATTTGTTAAGTTATTCGTCTGACATGCTGATGATTTACGCCGGGTCTTGAAGCGCAACGTCTAGTATAGACAATGCATTTCAACATACTACTGAGAGGAGAGGTTTGGGTCTGTGAGCCGCGTCACAAAAGGCGTGGTAAATACGAAGAAAAATCTTAAATGATAAATAACTAATTAAATAAATATGTTATAAGTAAGCAAGCACTGGCCCTGTTCGCCTGCCCGAGCAGGTTTTATGCCGCTTCGTCGCGTATCCACCAATTCGAATCTTCCGGCAAAATATTTTCCAGGCGGCTGCGCAGCTCGGCCAACTTGTTCTTTTGCGCCAGCAAACGGCGCGCATCAATATCCAAGCTGAGCATTTGTTGCTCGACGGTTTGGCCGCTTTGCGCCGCCAAATTGACTTGTTGCTCGCGCTCGGCCAAGCGATCGCCACGCGCATGCACTTCGGATTCCAGCGGTCCCATAATGTCTTTTAACCACATTTCCGTTTCCAGCCGAGCATCGCGTAACAGCTCTTGTACGTTGCCAGCGAGGGCGTCGAAATATTTGCCGGTGTAAGACGACTTGGCGCTGGTCAACACGCGAATCAAACTGCTAAAACGCATATCGAGTTTTTGTTTCAGCCATTCCAATTGGGAAAAATAGCGTTCAAACGGCACGCGCTGCGGCACCGGTTGGCGGAAGCCATGCTCGTTGGCAAAGCGTTCGTAAATGGCACCGACCAGACCGTGCAATTCGTCCGCCTGGCTGCGCGCCGATTCCAGATTGGCGTGCGTGTCGGCGAAAAAATCTTTCATCGCATCGACCACGCCTTTGCTGAAAATACTCGCCTGCATTTTTTTGCGCGTCGCGCTGATTTGCAATTGCCACAACTTCGGATCAAGCGTATTCATCAAGCCGTGACCCTGGCGCGTAACAATCACATTGAGTTTTTCAAAGCGCTCGGCAACGCGGCTGAACAATTCCATGGCCGCCGCGGCGTCTTCTGCGCTGGTCATTAACGAGGCGCGATTTTTTCCTTGCAGCGACGATACTTCGGTGAGGCGTTCGTTGAAATGATCCTGGCGCGATTGTAAATCGAATTCTATCCGGCGTAATAAATCTTCCACTTCGGCTTTGAACGCGAGTTGCATGACGGTGTGATGCGCCTGCGGTAATTCCTGCGCCAAGGCTTTTTCCAGCGGCAACAGGCGGCTGCGCTCAAGCAGAGCGGCGTTATGTTGTATCCGCGCAATCAAACCTTTTTGCGCCGACACGGGGAAAATCCGCTCCGGCGGAATGCCGAGAAACTGCGCCGATTTTTTAACTTGCTGCTCCACTTCGCTGGCGTAATGATGCGCTGGGCGCAGGTCGTCCCACATGGTGTCGATTTTATTCAGCGCGACGACGCAATTGCCGCGCGCGATGCCGGCGCTGGCGATGTGGTCTTGCCAAATCGCGCGATCGGATTTGGTCACGCCGGTATCCGCGCCGAGAATAAATAAAATCGCGTGCGCATTCGGAATCGTACTGAGCGTTAATTCGTGTTCGGTGCCGATGGCGTTAAGCCCCGGCGTATCGACAATCACCAAACCTTGTTTTAATAAGGGATGCGGATAGTTAAACACCGCATGGCGCCAGCGCGGAATTTCAATCATGCCGCCTTCGATCAGCGCCGTGTCGCCGGAACTGGGGTCGTAGAGACCGTAGCGTTCTGCCGTGTCGATATTCACCATAATCGTTTCCGCCAGCGGCTTGCACGCTTCCGACACCGAGTCCGGATTATGCATATCAAAATCTATTGCCGCCCAGCCGTCCCAGCTATTTTTGAATTCATACAGATTCTCGTGGCTTTCGCGCGTTTGTATCGGCAATAAGCGTAAGCCGGGCGGAATCGTCGGGTCGTACATGATTTCCGTCGGGCACATGGTCGTCGTGCCTGCGCCTGAGGGCAACAAACGCTGGCCGAGGTCGGCAAAAAATAATGCGTTGATCAATTCAGTTTTGCCGCGCGAAAATTCGGCGACGACGGCGATGGTGATTTTTTCCTGCTCCAACTTTTGCAGCAGGCGCGGAATTTTTTCTGTCAGCGAAGGATTGTCGAGCTTCTCCGCGCGCATCCAATCCTGCAGCGCGTGCAATTCGCGCGAGAGCTGTAAGCGCCAGTTGAAAAACTGCTGTAATAAGTTATCGAGTGGAGCGCGGTGCATAGCCGTCGGTTTGATGTAATAAGTTAGACGCAAAGTCTAAGCTAAGTCGTTGAATAAATAAACCAAAACCGTAAAGCGTTCGAGCGGGGTTTTTGTATAACTATTTGATTTAATTAAACTATTTCTGACAGGTGGGGCAATAAAAAGTTGAGCGTTGTCCCTGCCGCAGCAATTGAATCGCGCTGTCGCAGCGGCGGCAAGCTTCGCCGTCGCGACCATAAACGAAATAGTTTTGCTGAAAATAGCCCGGCTCGCCGCCGCTGCCGACAAAATCGCGCAGCGTACTGCCGCCGGCTTTGATCGATTTTTTCAGCGTAGCCTTAATACATTTCACCAGCAACTCAGATTGCGCGCGCGTCACGCGTGCTGCGCTACGCGTCGGGCGAATGCCCGCTTGGAACAGCGCTTCATTCGCATAAATGTTGCCGACACCAACGACCGTATGCGCATCCATTAACACCAATTTGATCGCGGCCTTGCGCTTGCGCGTGGCGCGGAACAACCAGTCGCCATCGAACTCTTGTTCCAGCGGCTCAATGCCGAGTTCGCATAATAATTTGTGTTGGAGCGGATCGCCTTCCACCCACAACACTGCGCCGAAGCGACGCGGATCGGTCAGGCGCATGACATTGCCGCTGGCTAAAATCAAATCGAAGTGGTCGTGTTTTTTAGCCGGCGTCGCGCACGGCATGATGCGCAAACTCCCCGACATACCGAGATGCAGCAACAAATGCCCGCGCCCGCAATCAAGCAAAATATATTTCGCCCGCCGCGTGAGCGATAAAATTTGTAAACCGCTAATGGTCTGGTTGAGATGAGCTGGAATCGGCCAACGCAAACTCGCATTGCGAATCACCACGCCTTTTATTATTTGGCCATCCAGATGCGGCGTGAGGCCGCGCAGTGTGGTTTCTACTTCGGGGAGTTCGGGCATATTTAGCTATTGCCTAAAATTATCAATTAAATTGGAAGCGCCTCGTCTGTAAGCGCAAGGATCAGTATCCATCAGGGCTCGCAATTACTTTGCCGGGGGTAGCCCGGCGGCTAGTCACTTTTTTGCTTCGCCAAAAAAGTAACCAAAAAAGGCGAATCCGCCGCGCTGTTTTTTTATTTTGTTTTTTTTGTCGCTGATATTTCTGTTGTAAATCGGGCGGCGAGAAAACTCGCTGGAACGTTTATTTGAAATCTGCGTCACTGCGTAGCTCAAACAGGTTCTCGCCGACGGCCCCCGATCCACAACAAAAATATCAGCGGCGCAGAAGGGGAGAAGGGCTCTTTCTTCGAACTTAAATTTCAGGCGGTAGAACCGACCTCATCTTGCCTATTTCAACTTTCATCCTTCATCCTTCATCCTTCATCCCTCATCCTCAACTACCGCCGCTTCCACCAAACCCGTGCCCCGATGGCGAAACACAATAACGGCGCGCCGATTAAAAATCCAAATACGATCAGCATTTGTGCGCTACGTGAGAGCGAGAGCTGACTATCTATTGCTGCGCGCGGTTGTACGCTGATGCGGCTATCTTCCTGTGCCAGCCAGTTGATGAAATTCAATCCGAGGTCGATGTTGCCGCCGTTACCGACGTAAGCGTTGGCGAGAAAGCTGCCGCCACCAATGACAACAGCGCGCTGGTTTTTGTCGCGCTGTTTGCGCTCCAGCGCCATGCCTATCGTGATCGGGCCTTTGGTGTCGCGTGTGTCGTCGAAAACTTTTGCATCGCCGTTGCCACTTTTGACCCAACCGCGCGGCGCGACTTCGATCAGTGGCGTCGATTTCCACGCGTCGTGGCCCTCTGTCGCGATGGGACGCGCGAACGGAAAGACAGTTTGCAAATTAAAATTATTCGTCGCGGGATGCGGACCATAGGCGGACGCTAAACTCCAGTTGATGTCGGCATTCATTTCAACCGCGGCGGGGTCGATGACTTTGCCTTCCGCCAGCACTAAACCCAAAGATTCAAATATCGGTTGCAAACCGCGCGAGGGTTCCGCGTCGAGTAACAATAAAATATTGCCGCCGTTGGCGATGAAGTCGTTCACTTTTTTCGCTTCGCCGCTGAGCCACTCGACTTGCGGATGGGTGATGACTAGCAGCGCAGCGTTGTCGGGCACGGCTTGCGCCACCGCGAGATTGAGTGGCGTGGCGGTAAAGCCGCGCGCAGACAGTTGTGCGCCGAAATCACCGAGGTCGTGATTGGCTTTGCCGATGAGCGAGCGTTCGCCGTGGCCGCTGACGAATAACACTTGGCGCGGCGCGTTGCGCATCAGTCTTTGCAATGCATTGGTGACAGTCGGTTCGTTCAGCATGGTCAAATTCTCACGCCGTGTTTCGTATTCAATAGAAATTTCTGCGCTGTTGCGTATGCCCGATTCGTTCGCTGCTTTTGGGTTAGCGACTGGATCAATAAAGTGCAATTGAATAGTGGGTTTGCTGCGTTGATACAAAGCAAAAAAATTCGTGATGATTTTTTTCAGTTTACCGTCGTCAGCTTTGGGTACAAACGCGGTGATATTGATCGGGCCCTGCATATCGCGCAATAAATTTTCGCTGGCAGATGACAGCGATTGGCGCGCGTTGAAGCTGACATCGCGTTGTAGATGAAAATGGTTGGCAAGTCCGACTGCTACGGCAACCAGTGCAATCAGTAAGGCTAAAACCAGCCATAATCCCGCAGCGAATTTATTTACATAATTCATTGATTATATTGATATTTTTAATATCGCTTGGCGCGATCGAGTGCAGTCATAGTGAGCCACAAAAAAGCCCAGGTCAGGAGCGCAAAATACACGCAGGCACTGGCATCAATGACGCCTAAATTGAATGGCTCAAACTGATATAAAGGTGACACCAGCGGCAGCCATTTTGAATCGCCGGTGAAGCCGGGTAATTGTGTGAGTAAAAATAATAAAAGTAGCGCAGCCATCGCCGCCATCAGCGGGTGCGGCGATAAGGCCGAGACAAATAAACTAAACGCGGCGATGAAGGCCGCCAATAAAAGCAGGCCGAGCAGATTGCTCGCAATTAATCCCCAATCGAGCGCGCCGCCCAAATGCAGCGACGCGGCAAGCATAGCGGAAAAAAAAATGATCGCGCAGAGTAAAACTAACAGCGCAAAAAATTTCCCCAGCACAATATGGCGCAAAGAAATCGGCGCGCTGGTGAGTAAAGTCAGCGTGCGCTGATGTTTTTCTTCGCTGAGCAAACGCATAGCCAGCAACGGGCCTAATAATAGTAACGCCCATGCCGTCGCGTTAAAGGCCGGGGCAATCAAACTTTCCGTCAAGCCCGGCGCAGCGGGGAGTTTGGCTAATTCCGGCTGCAGCGCCAGCCACGGATCGATGCGGCCGATGAATTGCCACGCCAACAGGACAAATAAAATTCCCAGCACTAGCCAAGTCGCAGGCGCACGCAACATCTGTGCAAGCTCTTTGTGCAGGATCACACGTGTCATGCTGCCGTCTCTTGCGTGATGCGCAGAAAAACTTTTTCCAATGACGTGCCGTGGCGCGTGGCGAAGCCAGCGAGTTTTTCGTCGAGTACGATCTTGCCTTGATGCAAAATTGCCACGCGACTGCAGGTAGTTTCGATGTCGGACAAAATATGGCTGGAAAAAATCACGCTGCTGTTTTGCGCCAGCTGGCGTATCAGCTCGCGCATTTGATTCGATTGCGCCGGGTCGAGGCCGACGCCCGGTTCGTCCAGAATAATCACTTGCGGGTTATGTATGACGGCTTGCGCGATGCCGACGCGTTGTTGATAGCCTTTGGATAGTTTACCGATTTGCGTCGTGCTTTTATCCGCGAGGCCGCAGCGGGCTTTTGTTGATTCCAGCGCAGCGAGCAGATTATTTTTTGCCACGCCATGCAATCGCGCGGCGAAGCGCAAATAGTCATCGACCGTCATGTCTGGATATAGCGGCGCGACTTCGGGCAAATAACCCAGATGTTTTTTTGCCTTGACCGGGTCGCGCAATAAGTCTGCGCCGCAAATATTGACAGTGCCGCTGTGCGGAATTAAATTTCCCGTCAGCAAATTGAGCGTCGTCGATTTGCCCGCGCCGTTTACGCCAAGCAATCCAAGCACTTCGCCTTGGTGCAATTGCACATCCACGCCATTGACCGCCGCGTGGCGAGCATAATTTTTTGTCAGCCCACGAGCGGCAAGCCTCGGCGTAGAGGGGGATTCAGAGGAAACAATATCGGGCATAGTGAATTATTTTATGGCTCTATTGCTTGTGCAGTGACGCAAATATACCTAAACTGACTCGAATGCAGAAGAACTATCTTCCATTTGGCGAATCTTACTCAACGAAGCCCACTTAAATTTCACTCCATTGTCGCAATATCCCTTAATTTTAGGTTGAACTATGAAACTACAGTATCTTTTCGTCGCCAGCCTTGCCACCGCTCTAGCCGCTTGCGCCAACACACCAACCAATACTGCCGACACGGCTAATGCGGCTGACGCGACCGCGCCAAAAGTTGCGCTGAAAAAAACGCTCAAGGCGGAAACACGTGAACGTCAATTACCGTTGCAGGAATTAGATGACGACAAGTTGTATGCATTTTTAGTCGGTGAAATCGCCAATCAACGCGGCCAGGGCGCCGTAGCGAGCGAAGCTTATCTTGATTTGGCTAAATCCACACGCGACCCGCGCATCGCCGAACGCGCAACGCAAATCGCGCTGGCGGCGCGTCAATTACCCAAAGCCCTGACAGCAGCGCAGTTATGGAAAGAACTCGATCCCGGTGCGGCCAATGCATCGCAGACGGTGACCGCGTTGCTGGTCAGTCAAGGCAAGCTGGGCGAGGCGGCCGCGCCGCTTAAAGCCTTGCTGGCTTCGGAAGGTAGCGAAGCGGGCAATACTTTTATGCAAATGAATGCGTTGCTGGCGAAACAGCCAGACAAAGTCGGCGTATTGCAATTGGTACGCGATGTGGCGAAGGGTTATGAAAAAACACCTGAGTCGCATTTCGCCATTGCTCAAGCCGCCGTGAACGCCAAGCAATTCGATGTAGCGAAAAACGAAACCATTATTGCGCTGAAATTAAAACCGGATTGGGAGCAAGCCGCGCTGTTGCATAGCGACGCGTTGCGCCAGCTTGAGGGTAAACCCGCAGGGGCAACGGTTTTCCTGAAAAACTTTGTGGCCGCCAACAAGGGCGCGCGCGAAGCGCGTTTGAGCTTGGCGCAACTGTATGCGGCAGAGAAAAATTATCCGGCCGCGCGCGCGGAGTTTGAAAACATAGTCGGTGCGGCAGATAAAAACCCCGACCTAATGGTGGCAGTTGCCTTGCTGTTGTATCAAAACGGCGATAACGAAGGCGCAGAAAAATATTTCAAACAAGCCAAGGCGAATAATTACAAAGAGCCGGATTTGATCCAGGTGTATGTCGGCCAAATGCACGAAGATGCCAAACGCTACGACGACGCGATCACCGCCTATAAATTAGTCGGCCAGGGCCAACAATATTTGCCCGCGCAATTAAAAGTCGCCGCTATGCTGGGCAAACAAAACAAAATCGACGCTGCGCGCGCGCATTTGAAGACACTTGAAGCTGCGAACCCTGATCAACGTAGCCAAATTATTTTGGCCGAATCCGCGCTTCTGCGCGAGGCGAAGCGAAATCAAGAGGCGTATGACTTGCTCAATCGCGCGATCGCCGAGCAACCACAATCGCAAGATTTACTCTACGACCGCGCGATGGTGGCGGAGAAGCTGGAAAAATTTGATGTGTTGGAAAAAGATTTGCGCTTGTTGATACAAATCGCTCCCGAATACGCGCACGCGTACAACGCGTTGGGCTACACCTTTGCCGAGCGCAATATTCGTTTGCCCGAAGCATTGCAGTTGATAGAAAAAGCGCATGCCTTGACGCCGGAAGATCCATTCATTCAAGACAGTTTGGGTTGGGTGCATTTCCGTTTGGGTAATTTGGATAAAGCCGCGACGATATTGAAAGATGCTTATGCAAAAAAACCGGACGCCGAAATTGCGGCGCATTTAGGTGAAGTATTATGGGCGCAAGGTGCGCGTGATGAGGCAATCAAATTACTCACCGCGTCGATGAAAGAGCATCCGGAAAATGAGTCCTTGGAAGCTGTGATGAAGAAATTTAAAAAATAAGGTAACTAATTGATTTTATTAAACTATTTTACAAAGTCTTCAAGCTCAAACATATTATTTGCTAGTTTTCAGCGGATTTTTTTAATTGCCTTTTTATTTTTGTCTGGCTGTGCGTCTGTACCTTTGGTGCCGATTTCCACCGCATCATCCAGTATTAATCAACCCGTCATCACGCAATATCAACTCGCCGGTCGCGTCAGCGTGGCGCAGGGCGACAACGGCTATTTTGGTAATTTGCTGTGGAAGCGCAATGCGGATAAACACGAAATAGAAATTCTCTCGCCGCTGGGCCAAGTCATCGCGCGCCTGTATAAAAATAATGGCAACTACACGCTGACGACTGCCGACCAACGCGTATTGCAATCGACTAATAGCGAACAACTCATGCGCGATGCGCTGGGCTTTGCTTTGCCCGTGGCGGGTCTGGAGCATTGGGTGCTCGGTCGTGCGTCGCCAAATACTACTTATGATGCAAAAAAATCGGCTGATGGTCGGATTGCGACGCTGGTACAGGACGGCTGGGATATTGTTTATGCTGAGTATATACAGCCGACTAACGCAGCCGCAGGCGTCGGCGTGCCGAAAAAAATCACCCTTCACCGCGCCGATTTGACTATCAAATTGGTCATGGATAGCTGGGCCGTCGGTCAGCCTACGCAATAAGACTGATTGTAAACTTCAAATGAAGTCTTTTGACTTCCGCGCTTTAGCGTTACAATCCGGGCTCGTTCACAATAAATCTCAGGTGGTGTCATGACGATATTCTCTTTTATTCGACAATTCGGCATTTCTTTCGCAGCAGTAGTGTCCCTCTGTATCGCCATTCCCGCCACGGCTCAAGCGCCGGGTGAGAAAATGCGTTTCTTTTCTATGACCGGCAAGATCGACGTGATCGACGGTACGCGCGGCGAATACCACGGCAAAATTAAATGGGTGCGCTACGGCGAAGAGCAAGACATCCTGATGATGGCACCGACCGGCAAAACGCTGGCGATGCTGACGCAAAAAAACGGCGGCTTTGAGTTGATGACCAGCGAAGGTCATTTCCTTCAGTCCGGTAGCAGCGAAGAATTGCTGCAAAAAGCTTTAGGTTATCAGTTCCCGTTAAACGGACTGGATTACTGGGTGCAAGGCGCAGCGTCTCCCGCGTCGGCATTCCAATCCAAGCCTAATGCGCAAGGGCAATTTGATTCGATCGCGCAAGACGGCTGGAACATACGCTACGGTCAGTA
>JBEEJL010000045.1:0-4816 GCA_041169175.1 Pseudomonadota bacterium
GCGAAGTCTGATCATGAATCATCTGTGACCATCTGAAAAAAACAAAACCCCGCTTCGGCGGGGTTTTGTTTATGTGGTCTGTCAAAGACAAGCTCAGCGAATATTTGAAGCCAATCATCGAGCTAGTCTTCTTTGTGCTGAGAATAACAAATATATTATTGCCATTGTTCAGGTCCGTCGTTATAACCTCTAATCATATTTCGTGAATAGGGCAACCACGGGCATTCGCCTGTTTCAGTCATTTTAAAAATGATTTTTCGGTCGGTTTTATTGATAACGACTGCATCACCAGGATATGACGCCTCCGGAATATGCATATTCCATTTGGCGCACTTGTTGTCTCTCACTTCGACCGTCACGCTATCGCTCGTATAAGTTACCGAATGGATCTTGATCTCCCCTGCACCTACCCGTGGGCCATAGAAAGCAATCAAGATAATAAAATGTTCAAAATCAAAACCAACGGGCGGCCTATCGGGAGTGCTGTTGCCCCATGGGTTGAAAGAGTCTCGTGAAGCATAGGTTTTTTTCCACGCGTTTTCCCACTCGGCAATATTATGTATCACGAGGTTATGCCGAGTATCTGACCGCCACAGCGGAATCGGATAACGCCTGAACCCTATCTCTTCCTCGGTAAAACGCATGGCTTTCATCTCATCATCAGCCGGATTCAAGCTCTTCTCAGGGTGTTTGAAGACTGCATCAGTCTGTCGTTTAACAACTGTATCTGACGGTTGTTTACAGGCAGGCAAATACAGACAGAGCGACAGCAAAAATGATGTGAGTCGTATTTTATTGTTCAAGATTATCTATCTTTCGGTAGCATTACTTATGCGTTCTACAAATAAAATGTACCCAGTTAATGGTGATGTGGTTTCGTAGGTTGGGGCAGCTAAGTCCAGCATGTCTTTGGAGTTAAGCTGGATAACAAGACAAGCAGGTGACGAATATTCATGGCATTGTACTGTTGGGTTTGTTGTTGCGGAATTGCTTTTTTAGATTGAGCCCGCCTTGAATATCCGGTCAAGTAAATTTTTGTGTCGTAATAAAAAGTTGAATTAAAACAAAAACGTTCTCTTGGGATGGGCTTCATCCAATAGATGGTTTTCATTGATGCGCTTTATGTGAAGGACCCATCCCCACCCTAAGGGGATTCTGTTGTGTCGTAGGCTGGCGCTGATAAGCCCAGCGAATCATTTACGGAATTTCAAACTCAAAAGCGCTGGGCTTGTCAGCCCAGCCTACGCAGCAGCAAAGCTTAATCAACCCAAGTGATGCGTCTTGGTCATGCCATACACCGGTGTTGGTATGCCTTCTTTGCGTGCTTTTATTTGCAGTGATAAAAATTGCGAGTAGTGGCGCGATTGGTGGAGGTTGCCACCGTGGAACCATAGCGATGATTGCTGTGTTGGCTTCCACATATTGCGCAGTTCGCCTTCCCACGGGCCGGGGTCTTTTGTTGTGCTCGATCCCAGGCCCCAGCATTTGCCGACTTTGTCGGCGACGTCTTTTGAAATCAATTTTGCTGCCCAGCCGTTCATCGAGCCGTAGCCGGTGGCGAGGACGATTAAGTCGGCAGGTAATTCGGTTCCGTCGGATAACACGACGGAATTTGCTTTTACCTCTTTCACGTTCACGCCACTTTTTAATTTCACTTTTTTGTCGGCGATCAATTCCGATGCGCCGACGTCGATGTAATAGCCGGAACCTCTGCGCAAATATTTCATAAACAATCCCGAGCCGTCGTCGCCGAAGTCGAGCATGAAGCCGGCTTTCTCTAAGCGATTATATAAATCGGCATCACGTTTTTTCATTTCTTCATACACGGGAATGTGAAAGGTGTGCATGATTTTGTACGGCACCGAGGCGAAAATTAAATCAGCTTTGTCGGTGGTGACGCCGTTTTTTACTGCAGCTTCGGAATACAATCCGCCGAGGGCAAGATCCATTAACGATTCTGATTTGGCGATGTGCGTTGATGAGCGTTGCAGCATGGTGACGTCGGCGCCGTGTTCCCATAAATCGGCGCAGATGTCGTGGGCGGAATTATTTGAGCCGACGACGACGCATTTTTTGCCGCGATAAGATTCACCGTTAGTGAATTTGCTCGAATGCACCAAGGTGCCTTTGAAATTTTCTTCGCCTGGCAATTTGGGCTGGTTGGCGACGGCCGACATGCCAGTCGCTAAAATTAATTGCTTCGGTCGCAGCGTAACCGGCTTGCCTTCGCGCTCGACCGTCACCGTCCATTCCTGTTTGGCCTCGTCATATTTCGCGCTCTTGCATTCGGTGCTGCCCCAATAATTCAACTCCATGATTTTGGTATAGCTTTCCAACCAGTCGCCGATTTTATCTTTGGGCGAAAACACGGGCCAGTTATCGGGGAAGGGCAAGTAGGGCATGTGGTCATACCACACCGGGTCGTGCAGACATAATGATTTGTAGCGATTGCGCCATGAGTCGCCGGGGCGCGGATTTTTTTCTATTACGATAGTCGGTACGTCGAGACGCTTCAGTCGTGCAGCCAGTCCAATGCCGCCTTGCCCGCCGCCAATGATGACGCAATAGGGTTGCTTGCTGTAACCCAACTCGGCTTCTTCTTGTGCCTTGAGTTCGGCCCAATTTTTTCGGTCTTGCACCACCCCATGTTGCGCGCCGGGGATGCGTGTCTCGCCTTTTTTCTCCGGGAATTTTTTCAGTTCGACCATGCTGGTCAATAGCGTCCAGCATTTATCGCCTTTGAGACGCAGCAAGCCTTTGCCGCGCGCCGTCGCGGTTTCAAAAGTGAACCAAGCTTCATTCACGCCACCCGCTTCCGTAGCCTCGCCGTCGATTTGCCAATTGGCAGGCTTGGTGTTGGCGAGGGTGGCGGTCAACATTTCTTTGACTTGTGCTTTGCCTTCGAGGGTTTTGAGATTCCAGGTGAAGGTGACCAGATCGCGCCAGTAACAATCATCGTCAAACATATTGGTTGCAGCATCGATGTTGCCGCTGCTGAGTGCGGAGCCGAATTTAGTTAGCCACGCGGATGCGGCTTGAGTTGCGTCAGACATGAGAGCCTCCTAGGAATTAATCAGAAATTATTTCCCCCGAATTAATCCTAGACTGGCTTTTGGCTTCTGTAAACGCGAATTCAAAATAAATTATTTTTTGGCGATTTTAATCTCATGTTCGAGCAACCATTGTTTGCGCGGTAAGCCGCCGCCGTAGCCGGTGAGGGATCCGTCCGCGCCGGTGACGCGATGGCAGGGCACCACGACGGCGAGGACGTTGTCACCATTGGCGCGGCCCATCGCACGCACGGCTTTCGGGTTGCCGATGCGTCGGCTCATTTCGGTGTAACTGCGCGTTGTGCCGAGGGGAATTTTTTGTAGTTCATGCCACACGCTGAGTTGAAAATCTGAACCAGACAATACTAATGGAGTAGAAAATTGCGCCAATTCTCCTTTGAAGTAACTATCTAATTCTATTGAGATTTTTTCTAAGTGTTTATTTGTGCCCGGAACGATGACACAGCGCTGTTTTTTACGCAGGCGTTCTATTTCTTTTTCTAATTCGCGTCGATCGACGAATTCCAGCAAATGCAATCCCTCGTCATTCGCCAACGCCAACATCGCGCCGAGCGGGGTGTTGATCCATTTCGCCGTCATGCAATCAGGGTTGTTTACTTCGGGCAGCAAGGTATCAAATATTTTGTTGAAGGTATTGACCAGTGTTTTGTCGGAGGGTGAATACATTTAGCTAATCATCAGGCGAAAAAATATCTGTCGTGCTGATTTAGTTGGCGATTTATTAAGCAGCAGAAGATAATTCAGTTTCGATAAATTTTCTTTGCGGTGGCGCCGCCGCGCGATTAAACCGAAGGCTAAATAGTGTACCGCGACCGCCGGGAGCATCTGCCAGAGTGATGTCGGCCTGATGTAGTCGGGCGATTTCCTTGACGATGGCGAGGCCGAGGCCGCTGCCGGTTTCGTTGGTGCCTAGCACGCGATAAAAACGTTCGAACACGCGCTCGCGATCGTCGGGCGCAATGCCCGATCCATTATCTTCCACGCTCACCACCACATTACCTTCAGACAAGTGAACTTTGGCGGTCACGCGGCCACTGGCGTGGGTATAGCGAATCGCGTTGTCGAGCAGATTGGTGAGCATGTCAATTAATCCGAGGTTGTCGCCCATAACCCAGGCAGGTTCAGCCGACGGCTCGAAACCGAGATCGATATTTTTTCTGAGGGCATCGTTGACCAAATCGAGGGAAGTATTTTTAACCACCTCGTTCATATCGACTGCAATCATTTTATGTTCCGGGCTGTCGCCCGGTTCGTGACGTGCCAGCGTGAGCAACTGATTGGTAAGCGAGCTGCCGCGTTCGGCGGATTGCAAAATCTGTTGTAGCGCGCGTTTGATACTCGCGGGTTCGTTTAATCGCAATGCCAATT
Source organism: Pseudomonadota bacterium (assembly GCA_041169175.1). Taxonomy (GTDB): domain Bacteria; phylum Pseudomonadota; class Gammaproteobacteria; order Burkholderiales; family JBEEJL01; genus JBEEJL01. The sequence continues at coordinate 4,440 of JBEEJL010000045.1, forward strand.
CAGCTTGTGTTTTAAGTCCGGCCAAAGGCGTGCGCAATTGGTGCGCGGCGTCGGCGACAAAACGTTTTTGCGCATCAAGCACGCCACGCATGCGCAATAGAATATCGTTAAAAGCGCTGATCAGCGGCACCACTTCTTCCGGAATATCTTCCTTCAGCTCGACTGGGCTGAGGTCAGAAGCGGAGCGTTGCGATAAGGTTTGTTGTAAATTCTTGAGCGGAAAAATGCCGCGATTCAAACCAAACCACAAGCCGCCGCCAGCGAGTGCAATCAGCAATAATTGCGGAATCATCATGGTGCCGAGAATTTTGCGCGTCAGCGCTTGGCGTTTGTTATAGGTTTCTGCGACATGAATCAGCAAGCCGCTGCTGGCTTCC
>JBEEJL010000046.1:0-4525 GCA_041169175.1 Pseudomonadota bacterium
GCCTTCAGTCCGGTTGCTGACGAGGGGTTGCGTAGAGCTGAAGCTGGCCGTCGTCATACGTTCTGCCGCTACGCCTAACTTGATTAAGGCATCTTGTACTTCAGCGGCACGATTGCTGGAAAGGGCTTTATTGGTCGAAGGTGCGCCGGCATTGTCGGCGTGTCCGTTCAATTTGATTTGCACGGTTGGGAAGGCTTTTAATACTTCGGCGACTTCTTGTAATTGTTGCCGACCTTCGCTGCCCAGATCCGCCGAGTCGGTGTTGAAAATCAGTTTGTCCAGATTGAAAGGTTTGTTCAACGTTGCATTCGGTGTGGTAATCGCCGCCAGCAGTTTGTTGGAGATGCTATTCAGCGCTACATCTATTTTTACTCCAGCGGGTGTGGTGTAAGATTTCATGCCGCTGGCTGCGGTGGTAACGGCGGGTAGTGCAGGCGGATCTCTAACAATTTCCGTAGCCGGTTGCTTGGGCATTTCGACTACCGGTTTGCTCGCTTCTACGGCCGCTTTAGGTGCTTCGGCTTGCGTTGCATTTGGTGTCGCAGCGGATTTATCCGTCGTGGTTTTTTCGCTTGCTTCATGGCCTTTGTTAAAAAAGCTGTAAGCAACAAAACCAGCCAACGCCAACAACGCGACGGGGAGAATTTTTTTCCATAATCCGCCACCTGCGTCTGCGCTCAGGTTGACATCGCGGGCGGAGTTCAATGCGTTCATCGCATTCAGCGCGACATCGTTTGCGGCAGGAGCATTGGCCGTCATCGGCGCGGCCGCTGCAGGGCTTGCTGCGCGTATCGGTTCTGCTGCGTTAGTTTTCTTGGCGCTGATCGCGCCGGTAGCAGGCGCGTTGCCGAGGAAAGCGGCGACGCTACCCAAGCCCATCGCATAAGTCGTTTTGTCAGACAGTGCTGGCGCGATATGCGGCGCTTGTGCCGATAAGAGTTTCATCAGCCCGCCGCCATCGAGTTTTTGTGCGCTGACATGGTTCTTTAGCATGCCGAATAATAATGGCGTCACCATTGCCATCAACGATCCACCCGATCCGGCTTTCATATTATTCATGCCGCTCAATGCGGCGTTGATGCCGTCAGCCTTATCATTGAACAAGGTGCGTATCAGCATGCCGCCAATGCCGAGTAAGGTGCCAGTGCGCTCGCCGCCGCTGAATAGTCCGGCCAGATTGGCCAGCATGCCCGCGTCGATGCTGGGGCCGGTGTTCACCAGATTGAGCAATTTTGTCGCGCCTTCAGTAGATTTGCCTGACTGCATCAAGCCGCCGATCAAGGTAGGAAATATCGCGTCAACGGCGGACTTGACTGAACTTTCAGATTCTCCCAAATAACTGGATGCTTGCTTGGTAATTTCTGGGGCGACAGACGTTTTTAACATCTCAAGCAAATTGATAGACATGACGAGTTCTCCTTAGGCATTCATTCGTTTTTTTGTGAAACTGTGTGCAGGCGAGGCTGTATTTTCCATGCGGCTTTAGCGCAACCAGTAGTCTAATCGTATTGTTATGCTCAAGTCGAGAGTTGGTTTAAATGGGTGTTTCAAACAAAAGTCTAGAAATGATGAATTAAATTTCAGAATGTTTCTGCTCATTGTATAAAACTAGCCATCGAAATTCGTATCGGTGCGCAAGCAGCTATTAATATAAGTATTTGATTATATTAATAATTTTATTACATCAAGATAGCGCGAGACAAAAAAACCGCCGAACTAGGTTCGGCGGTCAGTATAAATTTGCTTGGCCGAACGGATTATTTTGTTACAGGTGCCGCCGGAGTTGTTGCGCCCGGTTGAGCTTTAGCTGGTGCCTCGTGTTCGGCTTTTTGGCCTGCATGTTCATCGCCCAAGTTGACGTCTGCGCCCGATTTCATCAGGATGAAAATAGCCAAGGCAGCAAACAAAATAAACCCGATCAGAATTTTAATCATCGCAATTTCCTTAAATTAAGCTGCTAAAAGTTGACGCAAAACATACGGCAAAATGCCGCCGTGTTTGTAGTAATCAACTTCGATCGGCGTGTCGATGCGGCACAGCACTTGCACATTGCGCTTGCTGCCGTCGGCGGCGGTGATTACCAGCGTCAAATCCTGTTGCGGTTTGATGTTCTCCGTTACGCCGAGCACATCGAAGGTCTCATCACCTTTCAAGCCGAGCGACTGAATGCTGTCGCCGCCTTTGAATTGCAACGGCAATACGCCCATGCCGACCAGATTGCTGCGATGGATGCGCTCGTAGCTGCGCGCCACGACGATTTTTATGCCGAGTAATTGCGTACCCTTGGCCGCCCAATCGCGCGAGGAGCCGGTGCCGTATTCTTCGCCGGCCAACACAATGGTCGGCGTGCCGCGCTGGATGTATTCCATCGCTGCGTCATAGACCGTGGTTTGTTTGCCATCTTGAATAGTGAAGCCGCCTTCAATGCGTGAACCGTCAGCGTTCAACGGCAACATGAAATTCTTTACGCGCACGTTGGCAAAGGTGCCGCGTATCATCACATCATGGTTGCCGCGACGTGAACCATAGCTATTGAAATCGAGTTGCTTGACGTGATTCTCAGTGAGGAATTTTCCGGCCGGCGTAGTCGGTTTGAACGAACCGGCTGGCGAGATGTGGTCGGTGGTGACTGAGTCACCGAGCATCAACAAAGCTTTCGCGCCTTTGATTTCTCCGATGGAACCGGTGGTCATTTTGAAATCATCGAAGAACGGCGGCTTGGCGATGTAGGTCGAATCCGGCCAGGTGTAAACCTGTCCCGTCGGCGCTGAAATTTTGTTCCACAAATCGTGATCTTTGGTCAGATTGCTATACAGACGACGGAAAGTTTCCGGGTCCATGGCGTATTTCATCACGGCGGCGATTTCATCGCTGCTCGGCCAGATGTCTTTCAACATGACAGGTTTGCCGTCTTTGCCGGTGCCGAGCGCTTCGGTTTCCATATTCAGATTCGATTTACCCGCGATGGCAAACGCGACGACTAGAGGGGGCGAGGCGAGGAAGTTGGCGCGGATGTTCGGATGAATGCGCGCTTCAAAATTGCGGTTGCCTGACAACACAGCAGCAGCAACTACGTCGTTTTGCGTGATGGCTTCGTTGAGCTCTGGCGTCAAATCACCGGCATTACCAATACAAGTGGTGCAGCCATAGGCGGCGACGGAGAAACCGAGTTGCTCAAGATAGGGCAGCAAGCCAGCCTTGGTTAAATAATCTGTGACGACGCGCGAGCCCGGCGCGAGCGACGTTTTGATATGCGGTTTTACTTTCAAGCCTTTTTCGACAGCTTTTTTCGCCAGCAATCCGGCAGCTAACAACACGCTCGGATTCGAGGTGTTAGTGCACGACGTAATCGCGGCGATCAACACATCGCCATGACCGATATCGACACCGGTTTGTTTGGTTGGGTAGCGGCGATTCAAATCCGCCGCGTTTTTGCCGAAACCATTTTTCGCAACTTCTTCGCTGAATAATGTGGTGAAACTATTTTTCATTTCCGGCAGGGTGATACGGTCTTGCGGGCGCTTGGGTCCGGCGAGTGACGGCACAATGGAATTCAAATCTAACGTGACCACATTGCTGTAATCGATGTCGCCCGCTTTGGGCACGCCGTAAAGATTTTGTGCTTTGAAATAAGATTGGAATGCATCGACCTCGGCATCGGTGCGGCCCGTGCCTTTCATATAAGCCACAGTCACATCATCCACCGGGAAGAAACCCATGGTCGCGCCGTATTCCGGTGCCATGTTGGCGATGGTCGCGCGATCAGTCAGAGAAAGATTCGCCGTGCCTTCGCCGAAAAATTCGACGAACTTGCCGACCACTTTATGTTTGCGCAGCAACTCCGTTACGGTCAACACTAAGTCAGTCGCGGTAATGCCTTCGCGCAGTTTGCCTTTCAACTCGACGCCGACCACATCAGGCGTGAGGAAATATACTGGCTGACCCAGCATGCCGGCTTCTGCCTCAATACCGCCCACGCCCCAACCAACCACGCCCACGCCATTAATCATGGTGGTGTGTGAATCGGTGCCGACCAAAGTATCGGGGTAATACACGTCATTTTTGTGTTGCACGCCACGGAATAAATATTCCAAGTTCACTTGATGCACGATGCCGATGCCGGGGGGCACCACGCCAAACGTATCGAATGCCTGCATGCCCCATTTCATGAATTGATAGCGCTCGGTATTGCGCTCGAACTCACGCTCCATATTGAAACGTAGCGCATCGGGTGTGCCGAATTCGTCGATCATGACCGAGTGATCAACCACCAGATCAACCGGCACTAGCGGCTCGATCGTCTTCGGGTCTTTACCCATTTTGCTGGCGACGTTACGCATCGCGGCGAGGTCGGCGAGCAAAGGCACGCCAGTGAAATCCTGCAATACAACACGCGCGACGACAAACGGAATTTCGTCCGTGCGCGCAGCAGTCGGTTTCCAACTCGCCAATTCTTTGATGTGCGCTTCGGTCACTTTCTTGCCGTCGCAATTACGCAGCACCGCTTCGAGCACGATGCGGATGG
>JBEEJL010000047.1:0-4871 GCA_041169175.1 Pseudomonadota bacterium
CTGGTGACGCCGGCTTGTTCCGCCGCGCTAATCCAGTGCTTTAAGTAACGCGAAATATTGTCCGGGCTCAGATCGGCATCTGGCAATTGTCGAAAATAATCGCCGATAAAGCTGAGCGAAAATAAATCGCCTGATTGTTTATTGGCGGCAGATTGGCCGATATCGACTGCTGCTGTGGCGAGCTGATCACGCCAGCCGGGTTTAAGATTTTGCAGAATAGTTTTCGCGAGTTGTAACTCTTCATCGCTCAAACCTAGTTGCTGGCGCTGGTGATTGATTTGCTCCGGCGCGGAGATGTTTTGCAGCGTACCGCGCAAAGCCAATTCAGTTTGGTCAAGCATCGAACATCCTTTAATTAGGATTTAATTTTAGAGGTAATATTCGCGCGGGTCTATGCCGTGGCTGTTCGGCGGTAGAGATTTTTTAATCTGGTAAACCACGTCGCCATAGGCCACTGGCTCGGTCAGTAGATCAAGCGAGATCGGTGTTTTGTATTTTTCTTTCAAGCCATCCATTAGCAACATGATGCGCGGCTGCAAACGCCGCACGCGATTTTGCGCGATGACAATGCCGATGTCGCCCGTGTTGAGCTCGACCAGGCTGCCGACCGGATAAATGCCGACGCACTGAATAAATTGTTCGACCAAAGTTTTCTCGAACGTCTTGTCTTTCCAGCCGTGCATGGTGCGCAACGCTTCCTGCGCGGTCATCGCTTTGGAGTAGGGGCGTTCGCTGGTCATCGCTTCAAATGTATCGACAATCGCTGCCATGCTGGCATACATGCCGATCGCATCGCCTTGCAATTTACGCGGATAGCCGGTGCCGTCAAAACGTTCGTGATGATTCGCGACAATATTTAAAACTTGTTTCGGCACGCCCGGCGTATCAGTCAGAATCTTCACGCTCTCGGTGACGTGGCTTTTTACTATTTCTAGCTCTTGCGGCGTAAGTCTTTGATTTTTTTCAAGTATTTCTTGCGGCAAGCGTATCTTGCCGATGTCTTGCAACATACCCGCCATGCCCAGCATATTGAGATCGTCTCGCGGCAAACCTAAGTGACGGCCGAATGAAGCGAGATAAATCGACACGTCGATCGAGTGACCGTAAGTGTAAGAATCTTTGGTTTTGAGTTTGGTCAGCCAGAGCAAAGCGTCGGGGTTACGCACGATCGAATCGACCATGCCATCGACCGTTTCTTTCACTTTCTCTACATCGGGCATGCGATTTTTTTTCAGCTCCTCCATCATGTTTTCGATGAGGTCTTTTGCCTTGTCGTGTACGTCGCGCGCCGTCTCGATTTCCTGCTCGACGGTAGTGACTTCTTCGTACACGCGCAAGATAGCGCGCTGTTTTTGTTCTTCCTGCGGCTGTTCCGGTTCGTATTCGGCTTTTTTGAATAAGCCGAACAGTGATTTCACCAAGCCTTCTTTTTTATCCACGGTGTGAACGTTAAAGGCTGTTTCCGCAGCGGGGCCGCGCTCGGTTTTCGGCCCGGCGACTTTATCGCGAATAGCTTGCTTATCGAGGGGTTTGTTGGCATTTTCATCGCCCTTAGGCAGCGGGGGCGCGCTAGGCATGGTGACTGAGCGAATGTTGACTTTGTTTTCTTCCGGATCAGCCCCCGCCGCAGGAATCGGCTGGCCGGGGCGTGCGCGCTGCTTGGCCGGCGCACCCGCGTTAACCGCTTCGCTGAAAATAGTGCCCATAGCGGAAAACATCGATTCAGATTTTTTGTTTTTGTCCGGCGCGGCTTTTTCGATGGTCACTTGGCGCACGTTTTGTATGACAGCATCGGTATTCACCGCGCGCTTGATCGACACGTCGCGCGATTTTTGCATTTCTTCCGGAATGGCTATGCCGACGCTGCGCGAGTAATCGATTTTGACGTACTTGCACAGGCTTTGCATCTGGGCGATATCATCGCCTTCTTCCAGCAAGACGCCCTCAAGCAAATAAGGCGTACCGACCCAAGGGCGATCGAGTTCGCACACGAACATGCCGACCTGTAGCTCGTTAACCGACTTGAGTTCGATCATGCGGACCTCGCGTGCAGGCGCGCGCGCGCCAGCCGGAGAGAGCTGGAGGCCATACGGAAGGCTGCGTCTAGGTATAGGCTATTCGAGGACATTCGATAAAATGTACGGTATGAAAGTATTTTCGCTATTGTGAGGGTAAGGCCTTGATGTAACTATGAACTAGGTAACAGTTTTACGGTAGCAATAAATGTTAACTACGACACAATAGTGCCGCCATCCGAGGCAGAGCGCAGATTTTGCCCCAAAGCGGGGCAATTTATTATTCAGCACTTTGCGCCGATGCCTGGCTTTGCGCATCCACTACTGCCAGCGCAGTCATATTCACAATCCGCCTTACCGTGGCGGTCGGCGTCAGGATGTGTGCCGGTTTGGCCATGCCGAGCAAAATCGGGCCTACCGTCACGCCGTCGCCCAATACTTTTAGCAAGTTAAACGAAATATTGGCCGCGTCAAGTGTCGGCATAATCAGCAAATTGGCGCGACCGGCGAGGCGCGAGTTGGGGAAAACCTGCGCGCGGATTTCTTCCGACATCGCCGCGTCGCCATGCATTTCGCCCTCGACTTCAAGTTGCGGCGCCATTCGATTGATCAGCTTCAGCGCCTCGCGCATCTTGAGCGAAGACGGGGTGTCAACACTGCCAAAACTGGAATGCGACAACAGCGCGATTTTCGGTGTGATGCCGAAGCGTTGCACTTCGGTTGCCGCGAGGATGGTGGTTTCGGCGATTTCCTGCGCCGTTGGGTCGGGGTTGATGTAAGTGTCGCAAACAAAAAAAGTGCCTTTAGGGTGCAACAACATATTCATCGTCGCGGGTTTATGCACGCCGGGTTCGAGGCCGAGCACGTCCTGAATGAATGACAAATGCAATTGGAATTGGCCGACCGTGCCGCAGATCATCGCATCGGCTTCGCCTTGCTTGACCAGCAAGGCTGCAATCAATGTCGTCCGGCGGCTGGTTTCGCGTTTGGCATATTCCTGCGACACGCCACGGCGCTGCATGATGTCGAAATAAATCTGTGAATATTCCCTGTGGCGTGCGTCGGATTCGGGGTTGATCAAATCAAAATCCACGTCAGGGCGCATGCGCAAGCCGAGTTTTTCCAAGCGTGAGTTGATTACAGCGGGACGCGCGACCAGCATCGGCCTTGCGAGTTTTTCATCGACGATCACTTGCGCGGCCTGTAATACGCGCGGGTCTTCGCCTTCGGCAAATACCACGCGTTTCGGCGCTTGCTTAGCGCGTGAGAATACCGGCTTCATTACCAAGCCGGAGTGATAAACGAATTCATTCAGGCTGTCGGTGTAGCCTTTCATATCGGTGATGGGATTGGCGGCGACGCCGGATTCCATCGCTGCTTGGGCAACAGCCGGTGCGACTTTGACAATCAAGCGTGGGTCGAACGGTTTCGGAATCAAATAATTCGCGCCGAATCCGGCTTCGCTTTCGCCATACGCTGCCGATACAATATCCGATTGTTCGGCATGCGCGAGATCGGCAATGGCGTGAACTGCCGCGAGTTTCATTGCTTCGTTAATCGTCGTCGCGCCAACGTCGAGCGCACCGCGAAAAATAAACGGAAAGCACAACACGTTGTTTACTTGATTCGGATAATCCGAACGGCCGGTCGCGATCACTGCGTCATCGCGCACCGCTTGAATTTCTTCCGGCAAAATTTCCGGCGTGGGGTTAGCGAGCGCGAGGATGATCGGCTTCGCCGCCATGCGCTTCACCATGTCCGGCTTCAACACGCCACCGGCAGACAGGCCAAGAAAAATATCCGCATCGCCAATGACTTCGCCTAAAGTGCGCGCTTTAATATCTTTCGCGTAGCGTGCTTTGTTGGCGTCCATTTCTTCTTTGCGACCGGTGTAAACAACGCCGGCAATGTCGGTGACGATAATGTTTTCCATCTTCACGCCAAGCGCCACTAGCATATCCAAGCAGGCCAAAGCTGCTGCGCCCGCGCCAGAGGCTACTAGTTTGATTTCATTGATCTTTTTGCCAACTACGCGCAAGCCGTTTACCACTGCCGCGCCAACGATAATCGACGTGCCGTGCTGGTCGTCGTGAAACACCGGTATCTTCATCCGCTCACGACATTTTTGTTCGACGTAAAAACATTCCGGCGCTTTGATGTCTTCCAGGTTGATGCCGCCAAAGGTTGGCTCCAACGCGCAAATAATATCGACCAGTTTATCCGGGTCGCGTTCGTTGATTTCCAGATCGAACACATCGATGCCAGCAAATTTTTTGAACAACACCGCTTTGCCTTCCATCACCGGTTTGGACGCGAGCGGGCCGATATTACCGAGGCCGAGCACAGCCGTGCCGTTAGTAATTACCGCAACCAAATTGCCGCGCGCGGTCAAGTTGCGTGCTTCAGCGGGGTTAGCGACGATAGCCTCGCACACCGCCGCGACGCCTGGCGTATAAGCGAGCGCGAGGTCGCGCTGCGTGGCTAATACTTTAGTCGGCACCACTTCGATTTTGCCCGGTCGGGGCAGACGGTGATATTCGAGCGAGGCTTTGTTCAATTCTTCCAGCATGGTTTTGTTCAAAATTTCTCTTTCAGTTTATTTTCGTTTATCCCAAATATATCGCACAACTCGCTGCCACCGACTTTGCTTCTGCGCCAACGCATTACGCGACTTCTCCGCCTGCTTATCCCGCGCCGCGCTTTGCTTCACTAGCTCATGCACTTGCCGCAGCGTCAATCCGCCGGGGCCTTTCAGTTTATCGGGATCGTCAGGGTTCATATGATAAACGCAGATAACAGTCCAATAGACTGTATATGTTAAACTTTCACAAACAAATTAGCGAGAATAAAACCATG
>JBEEJL010000048.1:0-3527 GCA_041169175.1 Pseudomonadota bacterium
GTTTGGTCAGGCCCTTGGTTTGCAACACTGCGTCAGTCATCTGCCGCCTCGACTTTCTGCTTTCGCTGCAACAGGCCGAGCAATCCGTTAGGCAAGAACATGACAACAGCGACAATAATCAAACCTAAATACAGCAGCCAATGTTTGGTCAGTTGCGACAAGACTTCTTCCAGAGCGATCAACGCGAATGCGCCGAGTATGGCGCCGCTCATACTGCTGATGCCGCCAAGGATGATCATCATCATCACTTCGCCGGATTTCTGCCACGCCAACAATTCCGGATTCACAAAGCCGAATTGACTGGCGGATAAATATCCGGCTAGTCCTGCCAATGTGCCAGCGATGACAAAACAGGCGAGCTTGTAACGGAAAGTATGAAAGCCGAGCGAGCGCATGCGGTGCTCGTTGACTTTGATGCCGCGTAGCGCATGGCCGAAAGTCGAGCGCAGCATGAACATTAGTCCGGCAAACACCAATACCATTGCCACTAATGCAAGGTAATAAAAATGGATTTTGTTTTCCAAATTGAATGGTACAAAAGTGCCGATTGCCGCAGTCGGTTTGAAGTAAATATATTTACCGTCCGAGCCGCCCGCGTAAGGCGAATCGTGAATAAAAAAATACAGCATTTGCGCAAACGCCAGAGTCGCAAAGATGAAATACGCACCGCTAGTGCGTAACGCCAGAAAGCCGATGACCAGCGCAACCAGCGCGGACACCAACATCGCAAACGGCAAGCTCCACCAGATGCTGGCGGCGGACAGCTCCGGCGATACATACGCCAGTGCGTAGCCCGCTATGCCAAAAAATGCTGCGTGACCCAAGCTCACCAATCCCGTCACGCCGACGAGCAAATTCAAGCTCATGGCAAAAATCGCCATAATGCACATCTTGGTGACAAACTGGAGGTAGAAATTGCTCGCGTAGATTGGCAAGGTCAGAAATATTAAACCGACAACGCCGACGAGACCGAGCTTGATTATTTTTGTTTTGTTCATATTGTCAGGTACGCTTGAATAAGCCTTCGGGCCGCCACAGCAGCACGATGGCCATGAGCAAATACACTGCGATGCCCGCGAGTTGCGGTGCCAGCACTCTGCCGAAAGTATCGACCAAGCCAATCAGTAAAGCAGCGAAAAACGCGCCTTTGACCGAGCCGATGCCGCCGATCACCACCGCGACAAAACAAATAATAATGACTTGGTTGCCCATGCCCGGAAACACGGTGTTAACCGGCGCGGAAATCATCCCGGCAAAAGCGGCCAATGCCACGCCAGCCGCGAACACCAGCGCGAACAGGCGGTTGATGTCGATGCCGAGCGATTGCGTCATTTGCCGATTCGACGCACCGGCGCGAATAGTCATGCCGAGCTTGGTTTTTTGAATCAGCCAATACATGCCAGCCGCCACGGCAAGACAGACGGCGGAAATAAACAGACGATAAACCGGATAACTCAAGTTACTGCTTAATTGAATCGAAGAATCGAGAATTTTGGGGATCGCCACGCTATACACATCGTCGCCGAGCAGGATGCTGCGCGATTGTTCAAAAATCAGAATTAGACCGTAAGTGAATAACACTTGATCCAGATGATCGCGCTTATACAAACGATTGATGAAAACTTTTTCAATCAGATAACCAAGCGCAATGGTCAGCGCCAAGCCGACAAAAATGGCCAGCCACAAGTTACCGACTTTTTCTGCCAGAAAGAATGCGAGATAGGCGCCGATCATATAAAAACTGCCGTGCGCAAGATTGATGACGCCCATGATGCCGAAGATCAAAGTCAGGCCGCTGGCAACCAAAAACAGCAGCAAACCCTGCTGAATGCCATTTAGAGTCTGTATTAGAAATGAGGCGTAATCCATTGATTTTATTGAATTAATTATGAATTAAAAAACTGCCTGCGAAACATTTCGCAGGCAGTTTTGAGTTTACAGCTTCACACTTGCGACGTCACTAAAGACGCGAAAAAAACATCAATTCATCGAACAACCTTTAGCCGGATCGGCCAGCGCTTTGGAAACCACGCTGACAAACTGGTTTTGACCATTCACTACTTTACGCAAGTAAATATCCTGAATCGGATTATGCGCTTTAGACATGGTGAACTTACCGCGTGGGCTGTCGATGGTCGCGGATTCCATGGCGGCAATCATGCCCTTCTTATTGCTCACATCGCCCTTCACTGCGTCCATGCCCGCCATCAGCAACAGGCCAGTGTCGTAACCTTGCACTGCAGGTGCGTCGGGATTACGGCCATAGGCTTTTTTGAACGCTTCGCGGAAAGCTTTATTTTTCGGATTGTCGAGATCGTCCGCATAAAACAGTGTGGTCTCTAAACCGTTGGCCGCGTCGCCCTGCGCTTCGAGCAAACCGTCAGTCAAAAATCCTGCGCCGTATAAAGGAATCTTGTCCTTCAAACCAGCCGCCGCGTAATCTTTGACAAACTTCACTGCGCCCGCACCCGAGAAAAATACATACACTGCGTCGGGTTTGAGTGAAGCGATTTCGGTCAGGATGGCTTGGAATTCGACGTTAGGAAACGGCAGGTTGAGTTCTTTTTCCACTTTGCCGCCGGCTTTTTCAAAACCCTCTTTGAAACCGCCAACGGATTCATCGCCGGCCGCGTATTTCCATGACACGGTGACGGCTTTTTTATGGCCTTTATCGAACGCCACTTTGCCCATCGGGAAAGCCGGTTGCCAGTTAGAGAATGAACTGCGGAATACGTTAGGTGCGCACAATGGCCCTGTCGCTGCCGCTGCGCCGGCATTCGGAATGATCATCAGTGTGTTGTTTTCTTTCGCGACTTTGAGCATGCCCATCGCCACGCCGGAATGCACGGTGCCGATCAGCACATCGACCTTGTCGCGGCTGACCAATTTGTTGGTGTTGTCGGTCGCTTTAGCTGGGTCGGATTCGTCATCAACGCTGAAATATTCGATTTCCTTGCCGCCGAGTTTGCCGCCTTTTTCGTTTATCGCCAGCTTGAAGCCGTCGGTAATGTCTTTGCCTAACGAGGCGAAGGTTCCGCTGTAAGGCAACATCAAGCCGACTTTAACTTTTGCGTCTTGCGCCGCAGCACCGCCTGCCACCAACAAACTGGCAGCAATCAGGCTCAAGCGAATAAATTTTTGTGTGCTGTTCATAAAACTTTTTCTCCTCAGAAAAGTAAAACCCCAATAATATTACCCATTACTACTTTACAACTTGTTCCATTGCGCGCAACTTAAAGCGTTGAATTTTCCCGGTTGCTGTCTTGGGCAATTCGTTCACAAACTCAAACCAGCGCGGATATTTGTGTGGCGTCAGCCGCGATTTTACATGCGCCTTCAGCTCTTCCGCCAGTCCATTTTCGCCACTTATTCCCGACTTTAACACTACATACGCCTTGGGTTTAATCAAGCCCTGCTCGTCCGCGATGCCAATCACCGCCGCCTCCAACACCGACGGATGGGTCAATAACGCACTCTCGACCTCAAAAGGTGACACATACTGGCCGCTAACCTTCAACATATCGTCA
>JBEEJL010000049.1:0-2724 GCA_041169175.1 Pseudomonadota bacterium
GCCATCAATCATGCGCAAAGCTTCAGACGTACCGTCGGTTAGGCCTGCTTGCTTGAGTATTTGCGCAATCACTAGCCCATCAGGCGAAGCGTAGAGCTTCACTTCGGGCATGTCATCAGGAATTGCGTTGCGGGTGAAACGGTTTTCGAAATCTTCCAGAGCTGCTACCGCCGCTTGCTGGCTATGAAAGCGCGTGACGATTTCCTGCGCGAACTGTACCTTTATGTCGCGCGGGTTTTTTCCTGCTACGACTTCTTCGCGCCATTTCTGTATCGCCGTCATCGGCTCGAACGACAATAACTCTAAATATCTCCACATCAAGTCATCCGACACGGACATGATTTTGCCGAAAATTTCTGTCGGGCTTTCAGCAATACCGATGTAGTTGCCCAGCGACTTGGACATTTTATTTACGCCGTCCAAGCCTTCGAGCAAGGGCATGGTCAAAATACATTGCGGCGCTTGGCCGTGTTGCTTTTGCAATTCACGGCCGACGAGCAAATTAAATTTCTGGTCCGTGCCACCCAGCTCAACGTCGGATTTCATCGCGACCGAATCATAGCCTTGCATAAGAGGGTATAAAAATTCATGCACGGCAATCGGCTTTTGCTCGGCATAGCGTTTGGAAAAATCATCGCGCTCGAGCATGCGTGCGACGGTATAAGAAGAAGCGAGTCGGATCATGCCCGCCGCGCCAAGTTCGTTACCCCATTTGGAGTTGAACATCACTTCGGTTTTGTCCGGGTCGAGAATTTTGAATACTTGGGTTTTATAGGTTTCCGCATTCGCCGCGATTTGTTCCGGCGTCAGCGCCGGGCGCGTCGCATTGCGTCCGCTCGGGTCGCCGATCAAGCCGGTGAAATCGCCGATCAAAAACATGACGTGATGACCGAGCTGCTGAAACTGGCGCATTTTGTTGATCAATACCGTATGGCCGAGATGCAAGTCCGGCGCAGTCGGATCGAAGCCCGCTTTGATGCGCAAGGGCCGTCCGCTGGAAAGTTTTTCCAGCATTTCGCTTTCGACGATGAGTTCGTCACAGCCGCGCTTAATATGCTCAAGAGATTCGTTTGGGGATAAGTTCATGATTTTATTAAATAATTAGTTTTGAAGGGTAAAGCAAAATAGCTAGACTAAGGCTAAGGTAAATCATGCTGGCGTTGAAAATAACATTTCTGCTATGCTGTCAGCCCAGTTTGCATTTGAAGGCTTACTTCAACTATGCGTCACAAGAACCTGAATAGTTTAGCGCAAAAGCCCTTCAATCACGAAGGCAAATCCCGCCTGCCGGTTTTAGCCGCGCTGGTATTTGTCTCGCTGTTTGGCGTCGCCGCAGCATTTGGTATTGCCCCGGATACGGTTACGCGCACCATACCCACGCGCACGGTGGTGGAAACCATTGATCTTAAACTTGCGGCGGTTAATACGGAAGACGATCAAAACAGTTACGGCTTTGTCGATAAAGTGCGCGAAGGTGACACCGTCGCTACGCTGCTGGCACGTTTGAATATTGACGACGAGGACGCGGAAAATTTTATTCGCAAAGACGCTGTCGGCCAAGGTCTCTATCAATTGCGTCCTGGGCGCACGGTGCGCGCGCAAATTTCCGCCGATGGGGAATTACTCTCGTTGGTCTATCTTAATAGCCAGGATAATATGTTGGTCGTGGAAAAAAATGGCGATGGTTTTAAAGCCAGCGAACGGCCCATTGCGCCGATTGCGCGTACCGTATTTAAATCTGGCGTGATCCGCAGTTCATTATTCGGCGCGACCGATGCAGCAGGCATCCCGGAAACGGTCGCGATGCAATTAGCGAAAATATTTTCTACCAGCATCGATTTCCACCAGGATTTACGTCGCGGCGATCAATTCTCCGTGGTCTATGAAATGCTCTACCAAAACGGCGAGCCGGTGCGTGTGGGCAAAGTATTGACCGCAGAATTTATTAATCAAAACAAGTCTTATCGCGTGGCGTATTTCGAATCGCCCGAAGGCGACGGCGATTATTACACGCCGGACGGACGCAATTTGCGCAAAGCCTTTTTGCGCTCGCCGATTGAATTCTCGCGCGTCAGCTCCGGCTTCAGCTCATCGCGCTTTCATCCAGTGTTAAACAAATGGCGCGCGCACAAAGGCGTTGATTTCGCTGCGCCGTCCGGCACCGGCATCCTCGCCACTGCCGACGGGAAAGTCAGCTTTGTCGGCACCAAAGGCGGCTACGGTAATGTGGTGGAAATCAAGCATCACGAAAATTATTCCACGCTGTATGCGCATTTATCCCGCTTCGGCAAAATGCGCGTCGGCGAAAAAATTCGCCAAGGCGAAGTCATCGGTTATGTCGGCCGTACCGGTTTAGCCACCGGACCGCATTTGCATTACGAATTCAAAGTAGCGGGCGTACATAATGATCCGCTCACTGTCGCACCGCTGTCGCAGCCTATGACCGCGGCATTGCGCCCGGCCTTCGACAAAACCTCAAAAACCCTGATGGCTCAACTCGAATTGCTGCGCGGGACCAACCTCGCTCGCTTCGAGTAGGCGTCGCTCCTGGCGCGCCGTGTAATATCTTGGCCAATCATCACTCGCGCGAGCTATTCATCGGCATCATGTCCGGCACCAGTCTTGATGGTGTGGATGCCGTGCTGGTGGGATTGGTTATTTAATATCGTAATTTATTAGTTCTGATTTGATTTGAGTTGGTTTCATCTTTTATTCGGTGTTTTT
>JBEEJL010000050.1:0-3208 GCA_041169175.1 Pseudomonadota bacterium
GCCAACGGCATGCCGGAGCTGCACAAACTCACACCGCTACTCGGTGTGTTACAGGACGAAGGTTTCAAAGTTGCGCTAGTCACCGATGGCCGCATGTCTGGTGCATCGGGCAAAGTGCCAGCCGCGATTCATGTGTCGCCCGAATGTCTCGCCGGTGGCCCGCTCGGTAAAGTCAAAACCGGCGACGTGATTTCGCTTGACGCCGACAGCGGCAAGCTCGAAGTGCAAGTACCTGCCGCAGAATGGGCGGCGCGCCAAGCCGAGCAAATCAATCTCGATCATTATCATTTCGGCATGGGGCGCGAATTATTTTCCGTGTTCCGCGCCAATGCCGCCAATGCCGAGGCGGGCGCGATGACTTACACAATGCCCGGCTCGCACGACAATCTTGTCCCCGCACATGAGCCTGTGCCTATGCACGAACATTTTGCCCTGACGAAGGAAAACAAATAATGCATACGCGTGACTTGATGTTGTTAGCGCCGGTCATTCCGGTGATTGTGATTGATGATATTCGCCATGCCGTGCCGATGGCGCGCGCGTTAGTGGCGGGCGGCATCCGTGTGCTCGAAGTTACGATGCGCACACCCGTGGCGCTCGATGCGGTACGCGCGATTGCGCGCGAAGTGCCGGATGCCATTGTCGGCGTCGGTACCGTCACGCACACCCAACATTTTACCGAGGCGAAAAATGCTGGGGCCAAATTCGCCGTCACACCCGGTCTTACGCGCGACCTCGCACGCGCGGCGACAGATATGGCCATGCCGTTGTTGCCCGGCGTGATGACGCCATCGGATATTATCGCTGCGTTGAATGAAGGTTTTACTTCACTCAAATTTTTTCCGGCCACTGCAGCTGGCGGCACAACGATGCTAAAAGCCTTTGCCGGGCCGTTTGCCGATGTAGCGTTTTGTCCGACTGGCGGAATCACACTGGCGAGCGCGCCGGAGTTTCTCGCGCTCGGCAACGTGAAATGTGTCGGCGGCTCGTGGCTGACGCCAAAAAATTTAATGGATGCAAATGATTGGAGCACCATTGAAAAACTGGCGCGACAGGCTGTTGCACTAAAACTGTAGCAAACGGTTTAATAACGTTGGCGGCTGGTGGCTGAAAAGCACGGCCGGACTCGTTAAGCCGACTCCCTGAGTATCAAGCGTGCCGGAAATTTCTTTTGGTAAAAAGGTTTTTTCGAGGTAAAGGCGCTGTCTTCTTGTTTCAAGCAATCCATCACTGCGCGACCAATCGCTACGACATCTTGTTTGACTGTGGTGAGCGGTGGATAAAGATATTCGCAGATCGGCAAATCGTCGTGTCCGACAAACGCGACATCGCGTCCCGGCTCCAAACCAAATTTTCTAAACGCAGCCATTGCGCCGCTGGCTAATCGGTCGGTTGCGCAAATCATAGCCGTTCTTTTTTGCGCCGCCCATTCGCCTGTGCTGAGAACATGCAGAGTATGATGCATCGCGAACGCTTCGAAATTCCAGGTTGGATCGGCGTTGAGTAAAGGAATTAAATAAGGCGCGCACTTCGCTTCTTTCATTGCGTCCATATAACCTGCGACTCGCTCAGGCCCTGAAGGATAGGCAACCGGCGGCGCTCTAAGGAACGCGGGCTGATGCCCGCGACCCAACAAATAGCGCGTGATCAAACCGGTGCTTTGCAGATTATCGTTCATCACGTAATGACAATTGGAATTGACGTAGCTGTCGAGATAAACAATCCGCAATTCGTGTTCGAGCCTGCGTAACAGCTCGACGTTATCTTGCGAAGCCACCGTAGTCAGTATTACGCTGTGGACTTTCATCGCGCGCAGAGCCAGTAAAGCAGCAGCTTCTCGGGCGGGATCGTTGTAGGAACACTGGATCACCACACGCAGGCCAATAGCGGCAGCTTCTTCTTCGATGACATTCAGCACCTCAGCGAAAAATGGCTCATTGATGACCGGTAATACCACGCCAATCAAATGTGACTTTCCTTTTACCAGGCTGACGGCATGCAAGTCGGGCACGTAATGCAATTCACTACAGGCTTGCTCGATGCGCTTGCGCGTCTCTGCCTTGATGCCTTGATTGCCATTAAAATATTTCGACACGGTAATCCGTGACACACCGACTAGCGCAGCGATATCCTGCATCGTGACTCTGCTTGAAGGGGTAGATTTATCTTGTGTGGTCTTATTTTTGCTTATTATTTTCTTCGGGGCAACGGGAGGTTTTTTCTTCAGCGCTGCTTTTTTCATCATATACACGTGTCAATTAATGGTTAATTCAGAGCAGTTTAACGGAGGCAGATGGTTTTAGCATCAGCTACTTGACATATATTTAGCTACACGTGTAAAGTTTGCAGCGTGAAACATCTTGTAACAAATTGTGCAATAAAATTTGTGCAGTGCAAGATGTGCCGCATGTTGCCAAATATAGGTAACGGTAACTAGATATCTCAAGCAACAAGTGAACATCTTTTGATTAGTAATCAGAAGCCTGCCGTACTGTATTTTTTGGTTTTGGAATCGATGTTTTTTAAATAGCGGTTCTAAAAATGGGCAACAAGGTGGTTTATTTAACGATTAAAAATTACTAGAGGAGAGATACATGATTAAAAATCGCAATGCTAAAACAACGTCTATGAATAATGGCCAGAATAAAAAATCCCTTTTCCGTTTGTCGCCACTCGTGACATTGCTACTTGCCGCGTCTAGTCTGCCGACGCTGGCGGCAGAAATAGAGGGCTTGGAAATTTTTGGTTACACCCGTGGCGGTTTTTTTACCGGCACACCGCGTGGCGGTTATTCGCTCGGTGGCGAAATGCAATTCTTCCGTTTGGGTAACGAAGGCGATAACGGCTTCGAGTTAGAAATCAAAAAGACTTTTAACTTGGGCAATGGCATGAAGTGGAGCATGGACTATATGCCCACGGTATGGAACGGCTCTTTTGGCGGCAACCAAGCTTATGCGGAAATGACCGGTATCGACTTTATCCCTACCGCTAAATTTTGGGCTGGTCAGCGCCGTCTGCGTATTCAAGACGTGCATATTGTCGATTATTTCTTCATGGATTACGGCGTCAACTTCGGCGCAGGTATGACCGACCTTGATGTGGGTTTTGCAAAATTAGGCGTCGGTGCCTTTAACGGCGGGTCCTTGGATAACAAAAACTCCAAGCAAAATGATGCACGCCGCTATAACGTGGACTTGTCCAGCATTAA
>JBEEJL010000051.1:0-3843 GCA_041169175.1 Pseudomonadota bacterium
CATCAATGGCCGCGCGCCGTATAACGCCTTAGTCACCCACGGCTTCGTCGTCGATGGCAACGGTCGCAAGATGAGCAAATCAGTCGGCAACGTGGTCGCGCCGCAAAAAGTATTCGATACACTCGGCGCGGATATTTTGCGTCTATGGGTCGGCTCGACCGATTACTCCGGCGAGCTGTCGATCTCGGATGAAATTCTCAAGCGCGTGGTGGAAAGTTATCGCCGTCTGCGTAACACTTTGCGTTTTTTGTTGGCCAATATTGCCGACTTTGATGCGAGCAAACATGCCTTGCCAGTTGAGCAATGGTTAGAGATCGACCGTTACGCCATCGCGCTGACGCAAAAACTGCACGATGAAGTAACAGCGGATTTCAATCGCTACGAATTTCATTTCGCTTTGCAAAAGCTGCAAGCGTTTTGTTCCGAAGATCTCGGTGGATTTTATTTGGATGTGTTGAAAGACCGGCTTTACACCGCTGGCGAAAATTCTGCTGCACGTCGCTCGGCGCAAAACGCTTTGCATCACATCGCGCATTCGATTATTCGCTTGCTCGCCCCAGTGCTGAGTTTTACGGCGGAAGAGGCGTGGAAAAATATTCAATTAAATCAAATAGATAGCGTATTTCTGCAAAGCTGGCATGTATTGCCAAAAATCGCCGATAGCGATGCTTTGCTCGCACGCTGGTCGCGTGTGCGTGTGATGCGCGCGGAAGTGTTAAAGCAAATGGAAACCGTGCGTGTATCCGGCGCGATTGGTTCCTCACTTGCCGCCAACGTCACCGTTATCGCTAAAGATGACGATACAAAATTTTTACAAAGTTTTGCTGATGATTTACGTTTTGTATTTATTTCATCGCAAGCGACGGTAAAAAATGGCGCGGCGAATGAAATGGAAATAGTGGTCACGCCAAGCGCGGACAAAAAATGCGAACGCTGCTGGCATTACCGCAGCGACGTCGGCGCTAACGTTGAGCATGCGCCATTATGTGGCCGCTGCGTGAGCAATCTGTATGGCGCTGGTGAGAAACGGACTTATGCTTAATTTTGCAGCGGAAAAAAAATGGCATAACTGGCTATGGATTAGCGCCGTCGTCATTGTACTGGATCAAATCACCAAACAGGCGATAGAAAGCCGTTTTGTCTTCGGCGAAAGTCTCACCATTACGTCGTTTTTCAATTTGGTGTTGGCCTACAACAAAGGCGCAGCGTTCAGTTTTCTCGCTGATGCAGGCGGTTGGCAAAAATGGTTTTTCACTTTTATATCCGTTGCCGCGTCAGTATTGATTATTTATTTATTGCGCAAACATTCTACGGAAAAATTATTCAGCTTTGCCTTAGCGTTTATTCTGGGCGGCGCATTGGGCAATCTTATCGACCGCATTCTGTACGGCCATGTCATCGACTTCGTTCAGGTACATGGAGCGGGCTATTATTTTCCGGCGTTCAACATCGCCGATTCAGCCATTACGCTCGGCGCAATATTGTTGATCTGGCAAAGCTTCCAAAAACCTGCCTGACATCAGAGTTAAGCGCACAGTAAAATGGCACATTAATCGCCGTAGGCTGGCGCTGATAAGCCCAGCATTTCACGAGAGTGGCCGGGCATATCAGCGCCAGCCTACGAAAATACGCGGTAAAATACCTTATTGATTTTTCAGGAAACGCATCATGGAAGTCTTATTAGCCAATCCTCGTGGTTTTTGTGCCGGTGTTGATCGCGCAATTGATATTGTCGAACAAGCGCTGGTGCTCTACGGCGCGCCGATTTACGTGCGTCACGAAGTCGTGCACAACAAATTCGTCGTTGATGGCCTCAAAGCCAAAGGCGCAATCTTCATCGAAGAACTCACCGACGTGCCGACCGGCAGCACGCTGATTTACAGCGCACACGGTGTGGCCAAAGAAGTGCGCCGCGAAGCCGAAGCGCGCGGCTTGAAAATTTTCGATGCAACTTGCCCGTTGGTGACTAAGGTTCACGTCGAAGTGGCAAAAATGCATAACGCCGGCAAAGAAATCATCATGATCGGCCACGCCGGTCACCCCGAAGTCGCGGGCACCATGGGTCAATGCGAAGGCGGCATGTATCTGGTAGAAAACGAAGCCGACGTCGCAAAACTCAAAGTGAAAAACGAAAACGAAGTTGCCTTCGTTACGCAGACCACGTTGTCCGTCGATGACGCCAGCCGTATTATCGACGCGTTAAAAAAACGCTTCCCCAAAATCATCGGCCCGAAAAAAGACGACATCTGCTACGCCACGCAAAACCGCCAAGACGCGATTAAATTCATGGCAAAAAAAAGCGACCTCGTCATCGTAGTCGGTTCGCCCTCCAGCTCCAACTCCAACCGCTTGCGCGACGTAGCCAACAACTTCGGAGTCGAAGCCTACCTCATTGACAATGCAGGAGAGCTAAACGCAGATTGGTTAAAAGACAAAAAAAATATCGGCGTCAGCGCCGGCGCGTCAGCGCCGGAAGTGCTGGTACAGGAAGTCATCGCGCGCTTGAAACAGCTCGGTGCAGCAAGTGTGAAAGAACTCGACGGCATTACCGAGAATGTTACTTTTCCCATGCCAAAGAATTTGATACCCATTGCAGTCATTCGTTGATATTCTGGCAAGCGAGCAGTAGTCGGCAAAGAAATTGTGAAGTGGCGCACACTTTTATTTTTCTTCGTCGGGGCGCACAATCGCAAATTACTGTGAACTGTTGCACATGATTTGAAGTTTCCCCGCCGTTCATTCCCCTCACTGCCGTCGCTCGTCGGAATTCGCTTTATCTTCCTTATATCTCTGCTCATAATCCGTCCATCGTTATAAAAGGGCGAAATGCCTGTTGATCGGACATATAATTCATGAGCCATAAAACACAAAACGGGTTCACCATTGTTGAGCTAATGGTAGTGATGGTAGTGGTTTCGATTGTTATTTCAATTGCCATTCCGAATATCACACAAATGATGGCGGAATTTCGCACCAGCAAAGCAGTTGGCTCGTTGATTTCTGATCTCAACGTGGCACGCACCGAATCAATCAAAAGCGGCGTGCCGGTAATGGTCATTTGCCAGGTGTCGCCATGTACAGGTACTCCTATAAACTGGGTTGGTGGCTGGTTGGTTTGTTACTCGAATAATGGCACGACATGTGACACCACCAGCACCGCACGGGCAAACCCGATCCGTCGCGGCCAAGCGCTTGAACCAGGACAGACGCTTACTTCCACTGCAGCTTCGGTTGCCTTTTACCCTACCGGTTACACAAATGTCAGCTCGGTAAATTTTGACGTAGGTTCGACTAATAATCCTGCGGCTGTAAAAAAAGTTGCGGTTTTACAATCTGGTTCCATCACTTCTCTGTCTAAATAAACGATATGAAAATTAACCCTAGATTTAGAGCGCATAGATTCGATCAAGGATTCACCCTCCTCGAAGTGCTGGTCACTTTAGTGATTAGCGCCATTGCATTGCTCGGCGTTGCCAGCTTGCAGGCTCAAGCTTTACGTATGAATAAAGGCGGCGAATCCCGTGCGCAAGCGCTGGCGTTGGCGAATGAAATGGCAGAGCGGATCGAAGCCAACAACGCGGGAGCAGTAGCGCAAGCTTACTTATCGCCTCTTAGCCAAAGCACTAACACATTAGCTTCAATTAATTCAGCAACTACCTGCCTAAATCAAGCTGGCTGTAACCCAACTTCGTTGGCGGCGTACGACGTTGGCATTTGGCGCAACCAGCTTGCTACCAACGCCATTTTGCCCAATGGGCAAGGCGTCCTTGGAGTGGTACCTGTAGGTTCACTGTACACCTACACTATCACCGTTTGCTGGCAGGAGCGGGCTGAAAAAAATGA
>JBEEJL010000052.1:0-4102 GCA_041169175.1 Pseudomonadota bacterium
CGTTGCGGGCTTTTAGCGCATGCAACAAAGTGACGATCAAGCGCGCGCCGGTTGCGCCGATCGGATGACCGAGTGCGCAAGCGCCGCCGTTCACGTTGACTTTTTCGTGGGGTAAATTCAAATCATGCATCGCTGCCATTGCCACGACGGCGAAGGCTTCGTTGATTTCGTATAGATCGACATCCTTTGGCGTCCAGCCGAGTTTCTTTTGCAGCTTGTCGATTGCACCGACGGGAGCAGTGGTGAACCATTCCGGCTCGTGCGCATTGCTGGCGTGGCCGAGGATGCGTGCGATGGGTTTGATGCCGCGTTTGGACGCTTCGCTTTCGCGCATCAGGATCAACGCGGCTGCGCCGTCGGAAATCGAAGACGATGTTGCGGCGGTTACCGTGCCGTCTTTGTTGAACGCCGGCTTGAGTGAAGGGATTTTATCCGGGCGGCATAGTCCTGGTGTTTCATCAGTGTCGATAATGACATCACCGGTTTTGCCTTTAGTGGTGACGCCCGCGATTTCGGCCTTGAACGAACCATCGGCAACCGCGCGTTGCGCGCGCTTCACCGATTCTGTCGCAAACGCGTCTTGTTGCTCGCGCGTGAAGCCGTATTTGGCTGCAGTCGCATCGGCGAAAATGCCCATCGACTTGCCGTCGTACGCGTTTTCCAATCCGTCGAACGCCATGTGATCCAACATTTTTACGTGGCCGTAACGATAACCAAGGCGCGCCTTCGGCAATAGATGCGGAGCGTTGGTCATGGATTCCATGCCGCCGGCGATCATGATGTCCGCCGAGCCAGCGACAATTTGATCATGTGCCAGCATCACCGCCTTCATGCCGGAGCCGCAAACTTTATTCAGCGTCGAAGTCGGAATACTCTTCGGCAAACCCGCGCCAAGTATCGCCTGACGCGCAGGTGCTTGGCCGACACCAGCAGGTAATACGCAACCAATAATGGCTTCGGAAATATCTTCGCCTTTTAATCCGGCTTGTTGCATCGCTGAAGCGATTGCTGTCGATGCGAGTTGCGGAGAAGTGAGAGAAACAAATTGGCCGGACATGCCGCCGATGGGAGTGCGTTTTGCAGCGACGATAACGATGGGGTCAGACATGATGATTCCTTTCAAGAAAATTAAATTCCGCTGATGAGAATATCCATAGCAGAGACAAGTTGATTACGATGTTCTTTAAGATTGACTACTTTCGGCCCAAGATGCTGTAGCGGCAGTCCTGCACTTTCTGCGACCACGACTAGGTATTTTTTGCCCAATACTTCGACTTCCGGCATCAAGGTGCTGATTTTTCCACCAATAATTTTGCCGGTTTTCACCGGCGCGATTAGTCGCGTAGGCAAATCATCCACTAAATCATTTTGCAGATTCATAATGTAGGGAGCGACCGTCTTGCTGGCCGGGTTGAGGTTTTTATGCACGTCGAATTGGGCCATAGTTTAGAACGTCCGCATACCTTCGCTGAATACGCCGTGTTCTTCGACATGGCGATTGTAAGCATCAATCGCTTCGCGGTTTTCTTCTAACCAGCGTTTGCGTTTTTCAGCGCGGATTTGTTCTTCCAGACCTTGTTCAAGGGTGCGCGACAAATTGATATTCATTGCCTTGGCTTGCTCAAGTAAATCGGAATTAATCGAGAGGTTGGCGGCCTTTTTTGGGGCTGCCGTATCGTAAGTAGCGAGGTTTTGACGTGCTTTCATAAGTTCTCCTCTGGGGTGGTTATGCGCATAGTTTATGCGCACTTTTAGTGCGTGGCAACCTATATTTGCCAACTATAGAAACAAAATCATATGGGTTTTATCAAAATATTCGTTGCCAACTTTCATAGCGCGGCGTTCCTGCCCGAAAATCTTGAAGCCTGCGTTTTGATAAAGCTGAAGCGCATTTCTGTTGCTGGTTGTCACTGTTAGTATCAGATGTTCCAAACCATCTGTGAGGCGTGCACGTTCAATCAGTTTTAGTAAAAGCATCTTTCCTAAATTTTTGCCTGCCATTTCGGGGACAACATACATACCAATTACGGTGCCGATATGTTTTACCTTGATACCAGCCTCCTGCACCAAACCGACGGCGCCAATTATTTCGCCAGAAGTATCAAACGCTCCTAGAAACCCGCCTGGAGCTAGGCGCTCTCGAGTTAAGGCAAAGGATTTATGGACGTCGTCTACGTAGCTTGAGCGGAATGCTTCGGGATGTTCGCGCAAGCTCCTCAACCGGAATGGCCTGTATTTTTCAGTATCGTCCGGTGTGAGTGTCCGGATAACCCAGTCAGATGGATTGCTCAAATAATTCTCTCCCAATCAACATGCGACGTATTTCGTTCGTCCCCGCACCAATGTCATACAGCTTGGCATCGCGTAATAATCTGCCCGTGGCGTAATCGTTGATGTAGCCGTTGCCGCCAAGTGATTGAATGGCTTCGAGCGCGACTTGCACGGCGGATTCGGAGCAATAAAGCAAACAAGCTGCGGCATCTTTACGTTGCGAGCGGCCTTGATCGCAGGCATGCGCGACGCGGTAGGCGAAGGCGCGCGAGGATTGCAGGCGCACGTACATGTCGGCGAGCTTGCCTTGCATGAGTTCGAATAGCCCAATCGCCTGGCCGAATTGTTTGCGCTCGTGAACGTAGGGCAGGGTGATGTCCATCGCGGCTTGCATGATGCCTATCGGGCCGCCGGACAAAATGACGCGCTCGGTGTCGAGGCCGCGCATGAGAATTTTTGTACCTGCATTGGCGTTGCCGAGCACATTTTCCTCGGGGATTTCGCAATCTTCGAATACCAGCTCGCAAGTATTGGAGCCGCGCATGCCGAGCTTGTCGAGTTTTTGCGCGGTGGAAAAACCTTTGAAGTTTTTTTCGATTATGAATGCGGTCATCGAGCGCGACGGTGAATCTTTTTCTGCGGTGCGCATATACACGATGAGCGTGTCGGCATCGGGGCCGTTGGTAATCCACATTTTGTTGCCATTAGCGATGTAGCGGTCGCCTTTTTTCTCCGCGCGGCAGGACATGGAGCCGACTACATCGGAGCCTGCGCCGGGTTCGCTCATCGCCAGCGCGCCGACGTGTTCGCCGCTGCAAAGCTTGGGTAAATATTTTTTGCGCTGCGCGTCACTGCCGTTGAGAAATAAATTATTCACGCACAAATTAGAGTGCGCGCCATAACTTAAACCAACCGATGCGGAGCCGCGCGATACTTCTTCGACCGCCACGGTGTGCGCGAGATAACCTAAACCGGTTCCGCCGTATTCTTCGCTCACCGTCATGCCGAGCAAACCCAAGTCGCCGAGTTTGCGCCACATATCGGCAGGAAAATTATTTGTCTTGTCGATGTGTTCTGCGCGCGGTGCGAGTTCGACATCGACAAATTTGCGCACACTATCGCGCAGTGCGTCGAGTTCGTCGTTAATATGCGTGTCGTAAATCATATCGTAACTATTTGATTTAATTAAATAATATTGACCATCAATTTACCCAGGCCTTCGATCTCGCCGACCAGTTTATCGCCCGCAACCACAGCGCCGACACCCGCCGGTGTGCCGGTCATAATGACGTCGCCAGGTTGCAAAGTATAAAAACGCGAGAGATAAGCAATCAAATCCGGCACGTTCCAGATCATATCTTTCAAATCACCTTGCTGGCGCATTTCGCCGTTCACTTCCAACGAGATGCGACCTTTGACTGGATGGCCGCGATGCGAGGCGGGGAAAATCGAGCTCATGGGCGCGGATTCGGCAAACGATTTGCCTAAATCCCACGGTTGTCTTTTTTCTTTGGCTTCGGTTTGTAAATCACGCCGCGTCATGTCGAGCCCTACAGCGTAGCCATACACATGCTCAAGCGATTTTTCCGGCGCGATGTTGGCGCAGGCTTTACCTATCGCGACGACCAATTCAATTTCGTGATGAAAATTTTTGGTGCTAGGCGGATAGTGAATGCCGCCGCCGTTAGGCACGATGGAATCCGCTGCCTTAGTGAAAAAAAACGGCGGCTGTTTGGTCGGATCGCTACCCATTTCTTTCGCGTGGTCAGCGTAATTTTGCCCGACGCAAAAAATATGGCGCACGGGAAAACGGTCGGTGCTGCCAAGGATG
>JBEEJL010000053.1:0-5048 GCA_041169175.1 Pseudomonadota bacterium
TTTACTTGGTCTTTGCAGCTGCAGCCAATTTTTCAACTGCACTCTTGGACGACATATCAGAGTTAAAAAATTGCGTCACTACGTCTTGAATCGCGCCGGCCGAGGCAGCAGGAACGGCCATGCCGTGCGCAACGCTGGGTACTAAGGTGCCTTTCTTCGATGTGGCAACAAAATCTGCATTAGATTTTTTTGCGCAATCGTCGAACTTGTCCATCTTCACGTCAAGACGCGCAGGTATAGAGCCTTTATTCAGGTTAAATATTTCCTGAAACTCCGCACTCATGATAGCACTGGCGAGATTGGCTTGGCCTTTTTTAGCATCGGCAGATTGCTGGCTGAACATGGCAAAGCTATCAATGTTGAAAGTGAACTGGCCATCTGTGCCGGGCGCATCGACGCAAAGAAAATCTGTTCCGGCTTTTTTACCGGCTGCAGAAAATTCACCTTTGGCCCAATCGCCCATGAATTGCATACCGGCTTTGCCTTGAATAATCATTTGTGTCGCCAGATTCCAATCACGACCGGCGAAATCTTTGTCCACATATTTGCGCACAGTGCGGAAAGTGTCGAAAGCTTTTTCCATGGTCGGGCTACTTAGTGCGGCAGGGTCGAGTTTGACCATCGATTTTTGATAGAACTCCGAGCCGCCTACACCGAGCACAACCGATTCAAAAATGGTGAAGTCCTGCCAAGGTTGACCGCCATGCGCTACCGCAATGAAACCGGCTTTTTGCAGCTTCTCAGCCGCAGCCGGAAAATCTGCCCAAGTTTTCGGCACGGTTGCTCCGGCGGTTTTAAATACGGCCGGATTCACCCACATCCAATTCACCCGATGTACGTTTACAGGAACAGCCACGTAACTGCCTTTAGATTTCATGGCATTGCTTACCACTGGTGGCAACAACGCATCCAATTTACCTGCTGCGGCTGTGTCCGACAGATTGGCCAACACGCCCTCATTCGCCCATTCCTGAATCGACGGGCCTTTGATTTGTGCGGCGGTAGGCGCATTGCCTGCCACGACGCGTGATTTGAGCACGGTCATCGCATTTTCACCACCGCCACCCGCGACGGCGAAATCTTTCCAGGTATCGCCCTTGGCTTCCATGATTTTTTTCAGCTCAGCGACCGACTTAGCTTCACCACCTGAAGTCCAGTAATGCAGCACTTCCACTTCTGCCGCTTGGGTAGCAAAAGATGCGAGTGCTAATGATGCGGCAAGCAAGAATTTATTATGTTTAGATTGAACAATTTTCATTTAGTAACTCCTCCTGTTAATGGTAGATGCCTTGTAATAAGGCCGCCAAATATTTTTTGTAGCTTACATCGTTTGGATGATACTTCCGTTGCCGAGTAATTATATCAACTAAAAACAGACGAAATCGATAGCAATGCAGGGCATTGCCATTAAGTAATAAAGCGTATTCGACGAAAAGCAATGACCCAGCAGCGAATAAATTTACACGCGTATATATATTGTTGTCAATTAATATATAAAATCACACAACATATAGAAATGTTAGACATATTGCCGCGCAGCATTGATTAAATTTTAATAACTGTACGCGTGTATATTTAATTTTGTTTTGGACCCAAATATTGGGATAAGTGTAGATTTATTCGCGCTCAAGTTAGAGGAAATCAAACTATGGCCGTAATGGGTGCAATTCAAACCAGCAGAGGGATAAAGACGGCTTATGCGCTGATTTTGTTGGCGACGGGATAAACCACATAAGTCTCATTAAGTATTTGGTTAAGTTGAAAATAAGTATTAGTGATTAGTATTTGCTGAATAAATGTTAAAATTGAACGCATAAAAATCATTCTTGCGGAAGTTTTATCATGCTATCAGCCCATGCCACTCAATCCAGCCCTCAACAAGATGTTACCAACGCCATTCGCGCCCTCGCGATGGATGCGGTGCAAAAAGCTAATTCCGGCCATCCGGGGATGCCGATGGGCATGGCAGAAATTGCCGAAGTCCTATGGCGCCGCCATCTGCGTCACAACCCATCGAATCCGCAGTGGATGGATCGTGATCGCTTCGTCGTGTCGAACGGTCACGGTTCTATGTTGCTGTATGCGTTGCTGCATTTAAGTGGTTACGCTTTATCGATTGATGAATTAAAAAATTTCCGCCAGTTACATTCCAAAACGCCGGGCCATCCTGAATACGGCATGACGCCGGGCGTAGAAACGACGACGGGCCCGCTTGGACAAGGGGTTACCAACGCAGTAGGCATGGCGCTGGCAGAAAAAATTCTCGCGGCGGAATTCAACCAGCCCGGCCTCGACATCGTCAATCATTACACCTACGTGTTCCTCGGTGACGGCTGCATGATGGAAGGCATTTCGCACGAAGCCTGTTCACTCGCGGGCACACTGGGTCTTGGCAAGCTGATTTGTTTTTACGACGACAACGGCATTTCCATCGACGGGCATGTCGAAGGTTGGTTTACCGACGACACGCCGAAACGTTTTGAGGCTTACGGCTGGCAGGTTATTCCGAATGTTGATGGGCACAATGCTGACGCGATTGATGCGGCGATTCGTCAAGCGAAAACCAATGCCAATGCGCATCGACCAACTTTGATTTGCTGCAAGACCATTATCGGCAAAGGCTCCCCGAATAAGCAAGGCAGTCATGATGTGCACGGCGCGGCGCTCGGCGATAAAGAAATCGCCGCGACGCGCGCAGCGATTGGCTGGAACTATCCGCCGTTCGAAATTCCCGCTGAAATTTATTCTTTGTGGGATGGCCGCAAAAAAGGCGCCAGCCTTGAAGCTGAATGGAATTTGAAATTTCTGTCGTTTGAAAGTGACCAGCCGAAACTGGCGGCGGAATTCAAGCGCCGCATGAACGGCGAATTGCCGGCGAACTGGCAAGAGCATGTGCATACACTGATGGCAAAGACCATTGAGAAAGCCGAAACCATCGCCACGCGTAAAGCCTCGCAAAATGCGATTGAAGGCATCGCGCCTGCGTTGCCGGAATTGCTCGGCGGTTCGGCCGATTTGGCTGGCTCGAATTTGACCTTGTGGTCTGGCTCTAAAGGCGTAACTAAAAATAACGGCGGCAACTATATTTATTACGGCGTGCGCGAATTCGGCATGAGCGCGATGATGAACGGCCTCGCACTGCACGGCGGATTTATTCCCTACGGCGCGACTTTTTTAACCTTCGCCGATTATTCACGCAACGCGATTCGCATGGCAGCGTTGATGAAGCTGCGCGCGCTATTCGTGTTCACGCACGATTCCATCGGTCTCGGTGAAGATGGCCCGACGCATCAAGCGGTCGAGCATGTTTCTTCTTTGCGCCTGATTCCGCAGCTTGATGTGTGGCGTCCGTGCGATACGGTTGAGTCACTCAGCGCGTGGACGCAATCGGTCGAGCGCAAAGACGGCCCGTCGTGTTTGATTTTCAGCCGACAAAATCTGCCGTATCAAAAACGCGATGAAGCAACGCTGGGTCAAATGCATCGCGGCGGTTATATTTTGCGCGAAGCGGTCGGCGGCGTGCCGCGGGTGATTTTGATCGCGACTGGCTCGGAAGTCGGCCTCGCCACGGCGGCGCAAAAAATTCTCGACGAGCAAGGTATCACAGTGCGCGTGGTGTCAATGCCGTGCACCAGCATGTTCGATCGACAAGACATCAAATATAAAAACAGCGTCTTGATCCCAGGTGTAAAACGCGTGGCGATTGAAGCGGGTGTTACCGATTACTGGCGCAAATATGTCGGCCTCGAAGGCGCTGTCGTGGGCATCGACCGCTTCGGCGAATCGGCCCCGGCCAATGATTTGTTCAAACTATTCGGCTTCACGCCAGAAAATGTCGTGAATACGGTGAAAGGCTTGCTATAAATATACGCAATTGTGCCCATTGTCGGCGTGACCAAAACAGGGTTAAATATTCATTCTAGGCAATTTCATAACTATTTGATTATTAAGGAGTTTTTTCATGGCAATTCGTGTCGCTATCAACGGTTACGGACGCATTGGGCGCAATGTTTTGCGCGCGCTGTACGAATCGGGCCGCAATAAAGAAATCACTATCGTGGCGATTAACGATTTGGGTAACGCCGAAACCAACGCGCACTTGACACGCTACGACACGGCGCACGGAAAATTCAAAGGCACGGTCGCCGTCGAAGGTGATCACATGATCGTCAACGGTGACAAAATCAAAGTCTTCGCCATCCGCAACCCGGCCGAAATTCCTTGGGGCGCGCATGAAGTCGATGTCGTGCTCGAATGCACTGGCTTATTTACCAGCAAGGCCAAAGCCAGCGCGCACATCACCGGCGGCGCGAAAAAAGTCATCATCTCCGCACCAGGTGGACCTGACGTCGATGCGACGATTGTGTATGGCGTGAATCACAATGTGCTCAAAGCATCGCATACCGTTATCTCCAACGCATCCTGCACCACCAACTGTTTAGCGCCGATGGTGAAGCCGCTGCACGACAAAATCGGCGTGGTGAATGGCTTGATGACTACGGTTCACTCTTACACCAATGATCAAGTATTGACCGACGTGTATCACGAAGATTTGCGTCGCGCGCGCTCGGCCACGATGAGCATGATCCCGACTAAAACCGGCGCTGCCGTCGCAGTCGGATTAGTATTACCTGAACTTAATGGCAAGCTCGATGGTTATGCGATTCGCGTACCGACAATCAATGTGTCGGTGGTTGATTTGTCTTTCGTCGCCGCGCGCGACACCACGGTCGATGAAGTCAACGCCATTATGAAAGAAGCCTCGCAAGGATCCTTGAAAGGCATTTTGAATTACAACACCGCGCCGCTAGTGTCGATCGACTTCAATCACGATCCGGCATCGAGTACCTTTGATTCGACCCTGACTAAAGTGTCGGGCCGCTTGGTTAAAGTATCGAGCTGGTATGACAACGAGTGGGGCTTCAGCAACCGTATGCTGGATACGACGGTTGCGTTGATGGCGGCTAAGTAATTTCTCTATCGCTGAAATAATTCGAAGAAAGAAATCCCTTCCCCTTCAGGGGGAAGGCTAGGATGGGGGTGGGTAT
>JBEEJL010000054.1:0-6030 GCA_041169175.1 Pseudomonadota bacterium
TCCGCCGAAGCGTGTTAACAATCGTTGCCGCCTCTTCGGTCCGACATCATCGATTTCGTCCAGCGCCGACACCGTGCGCGCTTTAGCGCGTTTGGCGCGATGACCGGTAATCGCAAATCGATGCGCCTCATCGCGAATCTGTTGAATCAAATGCAGCGCAGGATCATCTGGCTTCAATTGTATAGCGTTTTTCGGCGCGGGAAAAATAAGTTGCTCCATACCCGCTTTGCGCTCGACACCTTTTGCTACGCCGACCAGCGCAATATCACTCAAACCCAAATCAGCCATGACTTCTTGTGCGATGTGCAGTTGGCCTAGCCCACCATCGATCAACACCAAATCCGGTATCGCGCCCTCGCCCGCCGCAATTTTTTTATAGCGTCGCGTTAGCGCGTCACGCATCGCGGCGTAATCGTCGCCCGGTGTAATGCCGCTGATATTAAAACGGCGGTATTGGCTACCCTGCATATCGCCATGATCGAACACCACGCACGACGCGACCGTCGCTTCGCCCATCGTATGACTAATATCGAAACATTCGATGCGTTGCGCGTTC
The DNA here is from genome assembly GCA_041169175.1 of Pseudomonadota bacterium. Lineage (GTDB taxonomy): Bacteria > Pseudomonadota > Gammaproteobacteria > Burkholderiales > JBEEJL01 > JBEEJL01. Next base: position 557 of record JBEEJL010000054.1, read on the forward strand.
GGATTATCGAGCAAATTTTGCAAAGCCTGCAAACGTGATTGCTGTGAATTTTTTTGCGCCAGTTTTTCGTTCAGCGCCAACAAGGCATTTTTTTTCGCCATCTCCAGCCAGACGCGCCGCTCACCCACGGGTCGCGTATTGATTTTTACCGTATGTCCTGCCATCTCGCTCAACATTTGCTGAAGCGCGTCGCTTTCTTCGTCGGTATTCACTACGAGAACTGGTGGCACCGTGCGTTCTTCATAATGTTGGCTGATGAACGCCTGCATGATGTCGGCGTCGTCAAAGCCCTCGGCATTTTGCGGAAACAAAGTCTTGTCGCCGAGATGCCGGCCGCCACGCACCATGACGATATTCACACACGCCATGCCGAAAGCGCTGGCGACGGCGATGACATCTGCGTCGCGAATATCCGCCGATTCGACAAATTGTTTGGATAACACTTGCTGTAGATTTTGTATCTGGTCGCGCAATTGCGCAGCTTGCTCATAGCGTTGCTCCTCGGCGGCTTTTTCCATATCGGCGGTCACTGCGCCGATGACATCTTTTTCGCGCCCCTGCAAAAACAGACGCGCGTTGTCGATGTCATTTTTGTATTCGGCTTCGCTGATTTTCCCCACGCACGGCGCGGAACATAAATGGATTTGATGCAACAAACATGGACGCGAACGATTGCTGAATACGCCGTCGTCGCAAGTGCGCAGCTTGAATACTTTTTGCAGCGTCTGCACGCTTTGCTTCGCCGCCCAACCATTCGGGAACGGGCCGAAATATTGATTGCGTTTATCCATGCTGCCGCGATAAGTGCGGATCTGCGGATACTTATGGCCGGTGAGCATGATGTAGGGATAACTTTTATCGTCGCGAAATAAAATGTTATAGCGCGGCGACAAACCTTTGATCAGATTATTTTCCAGAATCAAGGCTTCGGATTCGGAACGCGTGACGGTAAATTCGATACGCGCGATTTGCGCTACCATCAAGCTGATGCGCGGGCTTTGCAGATTTTTTTGAAAATATGAAGTGACGCGCTTTTTTAAATCTTTGGCCTTGCCGACATACAGCACATCATCTTTGCTGCCTAACATGCGATACACGCCGGGCAAATTCGGCAAGGTTGGCAGAAACGCGGCGTAATCGTAACTCATTGATTAAATTGAACTTTTAATTTTAGAAAATATCTCTTCAAACATCGGCGTGGTGAGTCGTTTGGTGTTGGTGTTGTATCGACTGCAATGATAACTATCGATCAGTTTCAAGCCGTGCGGCAAGTCATATTGCGCACCATGCGCGAAGGGAAAGTTTTTTATTTTCACCTCCAAGGCCATCAGTACCGCTTTGTGCGCGACACCGCCGAGAGCGAGTATCCACGTATCTTTTTTCAATGCCGCGAGTTCGCTGCGCAAATAACCGTTGCATTGTTTGATCTCGTCCGTCTCGGGCTTGTTCCCCGGTGGCAAACATTTCACCGCGTTAGTGATGCGGCAATTGATCAGCTTGAGTTTGCTGTCGGCGCGCACGTCGTTGGGAAAAACCGAATCAGGATGCGCCGTCGTCGGCTGCGACGCGAAGCCGAATTTATGCAAAGTTTCATAGAGTAAAATACCGGCGTGATCGCCGGTAAACGGTCGGCCGGTTTGATTCGCACCATGCATTCCTGGCGCTAATCCAACAATCAATAAACGCGGATTTTCAGCGCCGAACGGCGGCACTGGCTTGGCGAAATATTTTGGGTAGTCGCTTTTGACTTCGTCAAGAAAATTCGCCAAGCGTGGACACGCGCGACACGATGTTGAAAAATCCGGCGTAGAAAATTGTGCCACCGCCTTCATGACTAATGTTTGTGACCTTGGTGAGATTTTTTATCCAGCAACACCGCATGGATCGGAATCTTAGTCGTATAGGGTTGGGTAATTCCCTGCGCCGATTCTGGCTGCAGCGTGACGTGCTCGATGTCATATTCTCTGCGCAACATGAGTCGAATCGACTCCAGCGTATTTGACCAATTATTCATATTAATCAAAGAGATATGAGATGACAGCGCGACTTGCCCGGAGGCCAAAGTCCAGATGTGTAAATCATGTACCGAGTTTACATCCGGTGTTTTTGCCATGCGATCACCAATCACTTGTAAATCCAAATGACGCGGCACGCCCTCCATCAACACGTGCAAAGCCTCGCGTAATAAATTCAGCGTTGAAACTAAAATAAGCAGCGCAACGAAGATCGACAACAGCGGATCAATCGGCATCCAACCAGTAAAATAAATCACCGCACCGGCAACCAGCGCCGCAACCGAGCCGAGCAAATCACCCATCACATGCAACAACGCCGCACGCGTATTCAAATTACTCTCGCCGCGACTAAACATATACGCGACGAAAATATTCACCAGCAAACCGATGAACGCAATCACCATCACGCTGAACCCCGCCACCGGTTCCGGCGCTTGCAAACGCTTCACCGCTTCAACCACAATATAAATAATTACGCCGAGCATGAGCAAACCGTTCACGCTTGCTGCAATGACTTCCGCGCGCACCAAACCATAAGAATGCGATGAGGAAACCGGACGCTTGGCCAATTGCGCCGCGAGCGCGGCCAGGCCGAGCGACAGCGCGTCGGAAAACATGTGTCCCGCATCGGAAATCAACGCCAGCGAATGCGACACCCAGCCGCCGATGGCTTCAACAAATGAAAACCCCAGCGTGCAAAACAACGCAATCAGCAGCACATTTCTGCTCGAATTTTTACCATGTGCATGACCGCTGTGATCGTCACCCACATGATCTTCTTCATGCTTATGGTCGTGATGTGGGTGGTCGTGTTTATCTTTATGTTGCGCCATATCAAGCTGTCTTTGATTTACTGCGTGCGACAAATTTTTTCACCGCTGCTACGCGTGTTTGATAAGCAAGGCGATTGCCCAGCTCGTCAATATCCGGCGCATCGTCGCGGCCTTTCATGCGCTTCAAGCGTGCCGCGCTTTTCGCCGGCATTTTGAAATCGAGACCATCCAACAATTCATCCGTCGCATTCGGTGCGTTGCACACCAACACCATATCGCAACCCGCGTTCAGCGCCGCTTCAGCGCGCTGAATCACGCCGCCCGCCACACTTGCGCCTTCCATGCTCAAATCATCGCTGAAAATCACGCCGTCAAATTGCATCTGCTTGCGCAAAATATCCTGCAACCAAACGCGCGAAAAACCGGCCGGTTGTGAATCCACCTGCGGATAAATCACATGCGCCGGCATCACACCCGCCATACCGGCACGCGCCATTTTATAAAACGGCATCAGGTCGTCGCGGTTAATCGCATCAAACTCGCGCTCATCAATCGGGATTTCGTGATGCGAATCCGCGCGCACATAACCGTGGCCGGGGAAATGTTTACCGACTGTTTGCATGCCCGCGTCGTTCATTCCCTGCTGAAGTGCGATGGCCAGTTCAGCAATAATCGCCGGGTCGCGGTGAAACGCGCGATCGCCAATCACACCACTCGCGCCGAAATCAATATCCAGCACCGGCGCGAAACTGAAATCAACGCCATGCGCCAACAACTCCGCCGCCAACACATAACCGACTTCCTGCGCGCGTTTTTTGGCTTTCTCTTCGTCGCTTTTCCATAATGCACCCAGTGCACGCATTGGCGGAATACGCGTAAAGCCATCACGAAACCGCTGCACCCGCCCGCCTTCATGATCCACGGCGATCAATAATTCCTTACGCGTTTTGCGAATTGCGTCAGTCAAATAGACCAACTGCTCAGGCGACTGATAATTACGCCCGAACAAAATAATCCCGCCCACCAAGGGGTGAGACAAGCGTTTGATTTCCTCGCCGGTCAATTCCAGACCAGCCACATCGCACATCACAGGGCCGAGAGGCATAAGATTCCCTTAATATTTATGTAATTACCGACATGATACGGGGAAAAGCGAGCTTACGGAATGCTGCAGGAGGAAACCAAGCTATCTGGATGAACACCAACACGCTACTTTTGTTGTCCGTCGCTCTCAACCACCAGATCCGGAATGTGATTAAAGGCAATGCGCATCGGCGCGGAGCCTTGTTGAAGGGCTAAGTGCGAGCCGCCGTAATAAACGGTGTTGCTGCCGTAACGCAAGTTGAGTTTATCGACGGCTGCGTTGAGTGCATCGTGGGATTTGAGTTCGTCGAACAACGACGAGCTTTGGTATTTTTTTTCATTGAGACCGGTGAAGGTGATACCGACTGCGAGCGGCGTGCCGCGCATCTTTTTACGGCGCTGCCATAGCGCATCCAGCGCACTGATCAGATGCAGGGTGTCGTCGGTGGCGTCGAAATTGGCGACATCTTCCCAGCGTTGGCCGTTGGTGTATTTGATCACGGCACGCATGCAACTAGTTGTGTATTGGTTGCTGCGCAGACGCACAGCGGCTTTTTGCAGCATTTTATTTAACACAGAAAATGCCGTCAGCTCGGTGCGCATATCGGGAGACAGCACATGTGAATGGCCGACGCTGGATTTTTGTGTCGGCGGCGCGTACGTAATTTCGCCGCGCAATTTCGCGTACATCTGCTCACCCTCGATGCTGCCCCAGGCTTTAAACAATTCGTGTTTGCTCGAGGCGCACAGTTGCTCGACGGTTTCGATGCCGGATTTGATCAAGCGCGCTTCCATCATGCGCCCTACTCCGCACAAGTCGCGTAACTTCAGCCGATGCAAACACTGCGGCAAATCCTCTTGCTCAATCACGATCAAGCCGTTGGGCTTTTGCATGTCGGTCGCGGTTTTAGCGAGGAAGGCATTCGGCGCGATGCCGACGGAGCAACGCATTTGATCACCGGCTTTTTCGGCGATGGTTTGTTTGATTTTATGCGCCAGCGCGACAGCTTTCTCGCGCTGCATTTGTGTGCCGGTGAGTTCGCATTGCATTTCGTCGATAGAGTTAACGCTTTGCACCGGCGTACACGATTCGACCAGCTCAATTAACTTGTGATGCATCTCGACATACACCGCCGGACGCGCTTCGACAAAGATCATGTCTTTGCATAATTTTTTTGCATCGGCGACGATGGTGCCGGTTTTGACACCGAATTTTTTCGCTTCATAACTGGCAGCGATACAGCAAGTGGTGTCGGCCATTACCGGCAGGATGCCAATGGGTCTGCCGCGTAATTCCGGGCGTAGCTGTTGCTCTACCGAGGCGAAGTAGGAATTGAAATCAACATATAAGGAACGTAGCGCCATGTTGTATAGACCATTCGTTTAACTGCAAAAAACGTTTTCCCTCTCCCAGTGCAGATGCAGCCTGTACCTGCTTAAATCCCCCTCAATCCCCCTTTTTCAAAGGGGGAGGTTTTCAGCGCTGTACCCATCGGTAAAACGGGAAGTTATGCAGTGTCATGACCTTTGCAAAAAAAGAAAATTATCCAGCCCTCTTGCAAAAAAACCCATCCCCCCCGTTGCAAAAGGGGGGTTAGGGGGG
>JBEEJL010000055.1:0-10129 GCA_041169175.1 Pseudomonadota bacterium
GTTTTTTCGTATCGGATAAATTTTTGAATTCGATTTCATTTTTTTCATACGCCAACACCAGCGCCATCGGCGCAATGCGTACATATTTTCCGTCCAGACCTTTGGCAGCATAAGGGGCGAGCTGTTTCACCAGCGCGTCGTCCAAGCCCTCTGCTGCTCTGAGTTGTGCATCCGCCACTAATAATTTTGCATCGATGGTTTGCAAAGTGCGGTCGCGCACCACATCGATTTCTTTTTCGCTGGTATAGGTGCTGAAAATAGCCACGTCACGGCGCTCTTGCTCGATATTTTTTTTCTTCTGCAGCACATCGCGTCCGGCTTGTTCTTCGCGCGCTTTGCGTTGAGCTGGCGTAAGCTCGGCATCTGTTTTGTTGAGGATTATGCCTTGCTTGCTTAATTCCGTCGTGCTGCGCGAAGCATATTCTGGTGGAATCGAATCGCCATAATGCGTCACGCCTTTTTCATCCACCCATTTCACCAAGCCAGCGGCTTGCAGCGAAGACGCCGATAAAGCAGCCGCCATACTCAGCGTGAGAAAAAGTGTTTTGTTAAAGGCTGATGCCATATTGATCCCGGTAAGCTTGTAAACGTTGTAAATTTAATTTCATTTCTGCTTGTGGTTTAAGATATTCGACCAAATCATTTAGGTTGGCAATAGCGATAACGGGAATGTCGTAATCGCGGTTTACTTCTTGCACGGCTGATAAATTGCCTTTACCTTTTTCCATCCGGTCCAATGCGATCAACACGCCTGCCGGTTGGGCACCGCGATTGCGGATCAGTTCCACCGATTCGCGCACCGATGTACCGGCAGAAATCACGTCATCGACTATCAACACGCGATCTTCTAGCGGGCTGCCCACCAGGATTCCGCCCTCACCGTGATCCTTGGCTTCCTTGCGGTTATAGGCAAAAGGAAAGTTTTTACCTGCGTCGGCTAAGGCTATCGCCACGCCGGCTACTAAAGGAATCCCTTTGTAAGCCGGACCAAACAACATATCGAAGTCCACGCCTGCACTCAAAGCAGCTTGAGCATAAAATTTTGCTAGTTGAGACAGCGATGCGCCGTCGTTAAACAAGCCGGCATTAAAAAAATACGGCGATAATCTGCCCGCCTTGGTTTTGTATTCGCCAAAACTCAATACCTGCTTGGCAACGGCAAAGCGGAGAAAGTCTTGTTTGTAATCGTTTGTATTCTTAGCCACACACACCTCAATAATAGTCAATATTTTACTCCAAAGCCTGTGGGGAAAATGTGATAATTGACACAGTTTCCCAAGAGAAAAAGCAATATGAAAATCATCAGCGTCAATTTTAACGGTATCCGTTCGGCGGCGAGCAAAGGTTTTTTCGACTGGCTGGCGAAACAAAAAGCCGACGTCGTATGCATGCAGGAACTCAAGGCGCAGGACGCCGACCTGACTGACGACATGCGTCATCCAAAAGGTTTTACCGGATTTTTTCATTGTGCCGAGAAAAAAGGCTACAGCGGCGTCGGTATTTATTCGCGCGCTAAACCCGATTCCGTTGTCGCCGGCTTAGGCATTGCCGATATCGACGCCGAAGGCCGATTTATTCGCGCCGACTACGGCAATCTCAGCGTTATCTCTTTGTATCTTCCTTCAGGTTCCAGTGGCGACGAGCGGCAACAAGTGAAATTCAAGTTTCTTGAACGCTTTTATCCGATCATGAAACAATTGAAAAAAAGCGGACGTGAAATTATTTTGTGCGGCGACTGGAACATCGCGCACAAAGAAATCGATCTGAAAAACTGGAAATCCAATCAGAAGAATTCCGGCTTCCTGCCAGAAGAGCGCGCGTGGCTGACGAAAGTTTATGACGAGCTAGGCTATGTCGATGTATTTCGCACCCTGGATCAACGCGCCGAGCAATACACCTGGTGGAGCGCACGCGGTAACGCCCGCGCGAATAATGTCGGATGGCGGCTCGATTACCACATCGCCACGCCCGGCATCGCCGCCATCGCGAAAAAAACATCCATTTATGTAGATGAATTTTTTTCCGATCATGCACCGATTACGATTGAATACGATTACAAATTGTAGGGCGGGTACCACCCGCCAAAAAATGTAGCGTGCGCACCGCGCACGACTGCAAATGTCAGGCGACGGACAAACCGTCCAAAGATTATTAGGGAGCCAGCATGTCTGAAGCAGCAGAACAAGCAGAACAAGAAACCAAAGGCCTGCTCGACTCGATCAAACCTTATCTGGAAAAAGAATCGCTAGCCGCATTTTTTCTCGGTGTTTCATCCGGCTTTCCGTTCGCCATGATTGGCGCGACGCTGACCACTCGCCTCGCGCAAGACGGCATCGATAAAAAAACCGTCACTGCATTTGCGCTCGCCTTCCTTGCTTACAACTTAAAAGTATTTTGGGCTTGGGTAGTCGATGGCGTGTATTTGCCCGGGCTGGGTCGCTTGGGGCAACGCGTGTCGTGGCTGATTTTTTCCGGCGCGCTGGTCATCGCGGCGGTAATTAATCTCGCGCTGGTCGATCCCAAAGCCAGTGTGTCTGCGACAGCGCTGGCCGCAATTTTAGTCGGCATTGCCGGTGCGACATTTGATATTGTCATCGACGCGTATCGGATCGAAACATTGAAGCCGTATCAGCTCGGCGTCGGCTCCGGCATGTCGCAATACGGCTGGCGCATCGGCTCCAACGCAGCGGGTGGACTCGCGCTGGTGCTGGCCGCACGCTATGGTTGGAGCATCGGTTATATCGTCTGCGCCGCCTTCGCTTTGCCCGCCATGCTGACCGGATTATTTTTGGGTGAGCCGAAACGTCATCGCCCCATCACCGACAAACACGGCATCGGCGAAGTATGGCAATCCATCATTGGTCCGTTTATCGAATTTTTCCAACGCTCCGGTGCATGGCTAGTGATGCTGTTTATTTTGCTGCACAAAATAGGCGACACGCTGGCGAACCTGACTTTGCGTTTGTTGTTCAACGATCTTAAATTCACCAATGACGAAATCGCGATTTATGACATCGGCATAGGCTTCTGGGCTTATCTCATCGGCATTTTTATCGGTGGCATCATTTACGCGCGTATGGGCTTGAAAAAATCAGTCCTGCTCGCGTTAATCCTTATGGGCGTGTCCAACTTGAGTTTCGCCTGGCTCGCCGCCGTCGGTCACAGCAATTGGAGCATGGCCGGCGCAATCGGTTTTGAAAACATGTCGAGCGGCTTCGGCGGCGTGGTCGTCGTCGCGTATTTTTCTGCGCTATGCGATTTACGTTTCACCGCCACCCAATACGCCATGATCACCGCCGTCGCCAGCGTCGTCGGGCGTTTAATCACCGGCACCACTGCGGGTGCGTTGATAGAATGGATGGGCTACGTGAATTTTTATTTGCTCACCACCGTCGCCGCGATACCTGGCATCGTGTTGTTCTGGCTAATGATGCGCGCGGGATTGATTGATAGCTCGATTGGTACAGCGGGAGAAAATCGGTCGGGTGGATGATGCTTTCGTGCGCAGTGCGCACGCTACATTATTTTTGCGCAGCTTCAAACCGATACACCGCCAACTGCCCGCGTAAATTCGGCAGCGCGTTGACGGGTTTGCCGTCACTTAACACCAAGCGTTGCAACACGCGCATACCACATTGCGTACACAGGTCTTCAAAATCAGCCAATGTGCAAAGATGAATGTTCGGCGTGTCGAACCATTGATAGGGCAAATCATCCGAGACGGGCATGCGGCCGCGCGCGATTTGCCATCTATGGTTCCAGTAGCCGAAGTTGGGGAAGGTGACGATGCCTTGTTTGCCGACGCGTGCCATTTCGCGCAGCATGAGTTCGGTGTGGCGCACGGCTTGCAGTGTGAGCGATAAAATCACATAGTCGAACGACTGCGCGTCAAATCCTGCAAGGCCGGTTTCTAGATTCATTTGAATCACATTGACGTTGTTGCGCAAACACGCGAGCACATTGGCGTCGTCTATCTCGACGCCGTATCCAGACGCGCTGCATTTTTCTTCGAGCAATTTTAGTAATGTGCCGTCGCCACAACCTAAATCCAATACCTTGGATTGTTGCGGAACCCATTGCACAATCGCGGCGTAATCTGGACGAATGTTCATTATAAATTATTAAATATAATCAAATAGTTACGTTAATTTGAGATTTCAGCAAAAACACCGTCAAGATACGCCGCGACCATGTTGTGATAGCGTGCATCGTCGAGCAAAAACGCGTCGTGTCCGTGCGGCGCGTCGATCTCGGCGTAGCTGACTTGTCGTTTATTTTGTAAAAGAGCTTTGACGATTTCTTTTGAGCGCGCTGGCGAAAAGCGCCAATCCGAAGTGAACGAGGCGATAAAAAATCCAGCTTTGGTATGCGCGAGCGCAGCGGCAAGATCGCCGTTAAATTCCAGCGCTGGGTCGAAATAATCTAAAGCTTTGGTGATGCGCAAATAAGTATTGGCGTCGAAGTATTCGGAAAACTTGTCGCCTTGATAACGCAGATAGGATTCCACTTCAAAATCGACGTCGAAGCTGTAATTCAATTTGCCATCGCGCAAGGCGCGGCCGAATTTTTCCATCATTGCGTCGTCGGATAAATAGGTGATGTGGCCGATCATGCGCGCGAGACGCAAACCGCGCTTGGGAATCACGTTATGCGCATAAAAATCGCCGCCGTGGAAATCCGGGTCGGTGACGATGGCTTGACGCGCCACTTCGTTAAACGCAATATTTTGCGCAGACAAGGTCGGCGCAGCGGCGATGACCAGCGCATGCCCGACGCGGTCAGGAAATTGCATCGTCCATTGCAACGCCTGCATACCACCGAGACTGCCGCCCATCACGGCGGCAAATTTTTTGATACCGAGATGGTCGGCCAGACGCGCGTGCGCCGCGACCCAATCTTCCACGGTAACAACGGGGAAACTTGCGCCATACGGTTTGCCGCTTGCCGGATTGATTGACGCCGGCCCAGTCGAGCCGTGACAACCGCCGAGATTATTCACGCCGATAACAAAAAATTTATTCGTATCGACCGGCTTGCCCGGGCCGATGATGTTGTCCCACCAGCCGAGGTTTTTTGGATCGTCCGCATACACACCGGCGACGTGATGCGAAGCATTGAGCGCGTGGCAGACTAAAATCGCGTTGGATTTGTCGGCGTTGAGCGCGCCGTAAGTTTCGTAGGCGAGATCAAATTGATTTAACGTCGCGCCGCCCTTCAGCGCGAGCGGCTGCGCAAAATGCGCGCGCTGCGGCGCGACGATACCGACGGAAGTCGAGGCTGAGGTTAAATCGTTTGCCATAAATCGCGGGCAAGAAAAAACCCGTTTGCCTTTCAATGTTGAACGGCTAAACGGGTTTCCCTCGCTTTAGCCGTATTTATAATGCGCCCGCAAGCTGTTTCTCAAATCGGCGCTTTTGCTACTGGTGCTAACTTTACCTTGCTCAATCGTAAACTGCAACTAAGCGTTTAATTTCTCCAGCAAATTGCGCTGTTTGTCCGGGTCGTCCGTATTCACTATACGCTGCGCCAGCGCGCTGGTTTTGGCGAGGCTGGTTTTGAGTACGCGTTGTTTTACCGCCAGTAAATTCGCCGGATGCATGGAAAATTCGCGCAGACCGAGGCCGAGTAACAAGCGCGTGAGATCGACTTCACCGGCCATTTCGCCGCACACCGCGACCGGCACGCCGACTTTATTCGCGGTCTTGATCACATGGCTGATCAGCTGTAATACGGCGGGATGCAGCGGGTCGTAAAGATGTGCCACCGCGTCGTCGGCGCGATCAATCGCCAAGGTGTATTGAATTAAATCGTTGGTGCCAATCGACAGAAAATCGAGTTTTTTGATGAACGCGCCGAGCGCAATCGCGGCGGCAGGAATTTCGATCATGCTGCCGATTTTAATATTACGGTCATAGGGAATTTTTTCATCGTCGAGCTGTTGCCGCGCGATGTCGATGGCTTGTAGGGTCTGATTGATTTCCGGTAAGGAACATAGCATCGGGATCAAAATATTAATTTTGCCGTAATACGAGGCGCGCAAAATCGCGCGCAATTGCGTGTTAAACATCTGCGGCTCGGTCAGGCAATAGCGAATCGCACGCAAGCCCAGCGCCGGATTGATTGCCAGTTGCGGCGCGTTATTCAAACTTTTATCGGCGCCGATGTCGAGTGTGCGGATGGTGACATGCTTGCCTTTCATCGCTTCGGCCACATGACGATAGCCGGTGAACTGCTCTTCTTCGTCGGGCAAATTATTGCGGCCGAGAAATAAAAATTCACTGCGAAATAAACCGATACCGGCCGCGCCCGCAGCGTGCGCTTGCACCACGTCTTCGGGTAATTCGATATTGGCATACAGATTCACCGCTTCGCCGTCGAGCGTGATGGCGGGGGTGGATCTGATCCGCTGTAGTTTTTGTTTTTCTAAAGCAAATTGATGTTGGCGTAATTTGAATTCCGCCAATACTTGTTTGTCCGGATTGACGATGACCACGCCTTGCGAGCCGTCGATGATCAGCAACTCGCCTTCGCGAATAAATTCGCGCGCATGATGCAGCGCCAACACCGAGGGAATATTCAAACTGCGCGCCAGAATCGCCGTGTGCGAGGTTGTGCCGCCGAGATCGGTGATGAAGGCGGCGAAACTATGTTCTTTGAATAAAATCACATCAGCGGGTGACAAATCGCGCGCGACCAGAATGCTGTCGCCTTCGCGCAAAGTGTCTTGCGGCATTTCTACCGGCTGGCCGAGCAGTGCTTTGAATACACGCTCGACTACTTGTGTCACGTCGGCCTTGCGCTCGCGCAGATAACTGTCTTCAATTTCTTCAAACTGCTCCAGCAGCGCGTTCATTTGCAACTTCAACGCCCACTCGGCATTGCACTGTTGATCGGCAATCAAGCTACGCGGCACTTCCGACAAGGTCGAGTCGTTGAGAATCATTAAATGTAAATTGAGAAACGCGCCGAATTCTTGCGGCGCGGAAGCGGGCACGCTTTTCTGTAGGCCCTGCAGTTCGTCGCGCACCGTATCAATGGCGCGGTTGAAGCGCGCGATTTCAAGCTCGATGTATTCTTCCGACACGGCATAGTGCGCCACCTCGAAAGAGGTGTGCGAGACTAAATGAGCGTAACCGATGGCGATGCCGCCGGAAACACCGATGCCGTGCATGGTGAAACTCATTATTCGCCTTCGCCGAATTTATCGTTAATCAGTTTGCGCAGTGCGTCGATAGCCGCTTGCTCGTCTTCGCCATCGGTTTCGATTTCAATTTTTGACCCCTTGCTCGCCGCCAACATCATCACGCCCATAATACTTTTCGCATTCACTTTGCGCGCATTGCGAATCAGATTGATGTGGCACTTGTATTGCGCGGCAAGCTGCGTAATTTTTGCCGAAGCACGCGCATGCAAGCCTAATTTGTTAATGATTTCGATTTCTTGTTTTAGCATTTTATTTAATTAAATCAATAAGTTATATTTTTATTGGCGGTATGGGTATGACACCTTCGCTGCCGCCCGATTTGGCTTTAGCAACTACTTCGTTTAACGGTAAATTGCGATAAGTTAGTGCGCGTATCAACATCGGCAACGACACCCCCGCGATGCCTTCAACTTTTCCTGGCGACAACAATTTGCCCGCGACATTGCACGGCGTCGCACCGCAAATATCGCTGAAAATAATCACGCCGTCGCCTTGATCGACAAAACGTAATAAGTCGCGCGCTTGCGGCAACAATGCATCCGGGTCGTCATGCACCGTCACGCCCAACTGGCGTAAATACAGCGGACGGCTGCCCATGACGTGGCTGGCGCTGTGTATTAATGCCTCGCCGAATGCGCCGTGAGCGACAATTAAAAATCCAATCATGCTGAAAATGTTGCATCCATAAAATCAATAACCCTCATTTTAACCTGAAACCGGCGGCACTCTCATTATCGTGCTGGTTTATGTTTGCTGTGCTGCAGAGTAAACTAGGCACTTGAACAACTGAAAGACACACATGGCCGGCCTCACCAAAGACACCAAAATTCCGACAGAAATTAAATTGCATCAACAATCACGCGAACTCGAGCTCGGTTATGCCGACGGTAGTCATTTCAAATTAAGCTGCGAATTTTTACGCGTGCATTCGCCCTCCGCCGAAGTGCGCGGTCACGGGCCGGGGCAAGAAGTGTTGCAGACCGGCAAAAAAAATGTCGGCATCGTCGAAATCGAACCCGTCGGCAGTTACGCGGTGAAGTTTCGTTTTAGCGACAGCCACGATACCGGCATTTATTCGTGGGATTTGCTGCATGATTTCGGTGTCCATCACGATGAAATGTGGCAAGCGTATTTGATGCGGCTCGAAGCGGCAGGCGCGAAACGCGAAGCATAAATACATCAATTAAATCAAATATTTATATAATATGACCAAAACCACCCACTTCGGCTTCAAGCAAGTCGATGAAGACGAAAAAGTCAGCAAGGTTGGCGACGTATTCAAATCCGTCGCGCCGAGTTACGACGTGATGAACGACCTCATGTCCGGTGGCCTCCATCGCATCTGGAAACGCGCCGCGGTGGAATTGTCCGGCGTCAAAAACGGTGAGCGCGTGCTCGACATCGCGGCGGGCAGCGGCGACCTAACGCGTTTATTCGTCAAAAAAGTCGGCGACACGGGTCAGGTGTGGATGACCGACATCAACGCCGCCATGCTCGGCGTCGGGCGTGATCGCATGATCAACGAAGGCATCGTGTTGCCGTTCGCGTTATGCGACGCAGAAAAACTACCCTTCCCGAATAATTATTTCGACGTCGTCAGCGTCGCCTTCGGCTTGAGAAACATGACGCACAAAGATATCGCGCTGAAAGAAATGCAGCGCGTGTTGCGACCCGGTGGCAGATTATTAGTGCTGGAGTTTTCCAAAATATGGAAACCGCTCGCGCCGATTTACGACGCCTATTCACTAAAACTATTACCGCTGATGGGCAAGCTCGTCGCCAAAGACGCCGACAGTTATCAATACCTCGCCGAGTCGATTCGCATGCATCCCGGCCAGGAAGAACTCAAACAAATGATGATCGATGCCGGCTTAGAAAAAGTCGATTATTACAATATGACTGGCGGCGTGGTGGCGGCGCATAAGGGTTATAAACTTTCATAAGAAGGAATTCTTATGCAATACATGAAACTCAACACGACAGAACAGCATGAACTCTTGTCTTCATGGCAAGATATGCCGCGTTTTCTGGCGCAGATGTTTGCCGAGATGGACGATGAGCAAGCCCGTCGCGTGATTGACGGTCACGGGTTTTCACCGGTAGAACAAGTGTGGCATTTGGCCGACTTGGAGAGTGAAGGATTCGGTGAGCGGATACATCGATTGCTGACTGAGCAACAACCCGAGTTGGCGGATTTCGATGGTGATGCTGTCGCGCGCGAGCGTGCATATAAAACCCGCTCATTAAAAATAGGCTTGCAAGTGTTTCAACAAGCACGAGAAAAAAATATCGCCACACTCAAAGCTATTCGTGCCGATCAGTGGCAGCGCAATGGCACCCAAGAAGGCGTGGGTGAAGTCAGCTTGTGCGACATGCCGGTGTTTATTCATCAACATGATGAGTCACACGTACAACAAATTCAGGATTGGATGCAGAATTTTAAGCCTGCGTAGCGTGCGCACTGCGCACGATTGTGGATCATGCGTGCTCTAAGCGTTGTGCTCGAACGGACATTTTCGTGCGCCGTGCGCACGCTACGGATGGATGCTTTCCCGATTCGCAAAACTTAATATCTGCTTCGCTGTCGAAACATTACCATGGCAAACTTTACTACTATGTCTCAGCGTATTGTATTAATTGGCGCTTTGTTGCTCGCCACTGGCGCATGTACGACTACGCGCAACCAGCAAGCCGCCATCCCCGCCCCCGAATTAAAAACCGGTGATAGTTGGGTGTATGAGCAGCGCAATGCTTACAACAGCGAGTTGCTGCAAACTTTGAACGTGAGCGTGATCGACGTCAGCAATATTGCCAGCACGCTACGCATCACGCCCTCCCCCGGCTCGGAGGAATTTACCCAAATAATTAATCGGGAATTGAATCCACGAAAGAACGCCGTGGTGTTGGGCAGGTTACGTGATTTCG
>JBEEJL010000056.1:0-5385 GCA_041169175.1 Pseudomonadota bacterium
CCGCGACTGCCATTAATTGCGAATGGCCGCCGGAAACCAGCAGCGCGACAAATGGAAAAGTCGGCGCTGGCATCGCTAATAAAGGTGAGAGCAAATGGCCTTCAAGATGATGAATGCCGATGGCGGGGACGTTGAGAGCAAGCGCTAACCCGCTGGCGACGCCGGAGCCGACCAACAAAGCGCCGGAAAGCCCTGGTCCTTGGGTAAATGCTATTGCATTGATTTCATTCAATTTCTTATTCGCACGTTCAAGCACTTGGCGCGTGAGCGGCAACACGCGGCGGATATGATCACGCGACGCCAGCTCGGGCACGACACCGCCGTATTCGGCGTGCATGGCGACTTGTGAGTAGAGCGCGTGGGCGAGCAGACCTTGTTCGCTGTCATACAGCGCGAGGCCGGTTTCGTCGCAGGAGGATTCGATGCCGAGTACGAGCATAGTAAGCGTATCTAAATGGGGTTGAAACGTGGCTTTTACTTAATTAGCCAAGGCTGCTATAATGCATAGTTTACCAGCTTCGCCACACAAGTTATTTGTCACCCCCACCCTTTACGGAGTCAGCATGCCGAGTGTACGTGTTAAAGAAAATGAGCCGTTTGACGTTGCCCTGCGCCGCTTTAAGCGCGCTGTTGAAAAAACCGGTCTGCTGACCGAATTGCGCGCACGCGAATTTTACGAAAAGCCTACCGCTGAACGCAAACGCAAAATGGCTGCTGCCGTAAAACGCCGTTACAAGCGTCTGCGCAGCCAAATGTTGCCGCCTAAGCTTTACTAATTTTATTTAACACGCCGCATGGCGTGGGCTTCGCCGAATTGAAATGCGCGCAAGCGTAGCTCGATTCGGCGTTTGCGTTTTTAGCTGGAGAAAAGCATGAATCTGCGCGACCAAATCACCGAAGACATGAAATCCGCCATGCGCGCCAAAGAAGCTGAGCGCCTGAACGCGATTCGCCTGTTGCTCGCCGCATTGAAACAAAAAGAAGTGGATGAGCGCGTCACGCTGAGCGACACCGACGTGATTTCGATTATCGAAAAAATGTTAAAGCAACGGCGTGATTCGATTACGCAATTTGAAGCGGCGAAGCGCCAGGATTTGGCCGACAAAGAAAAATTTGAAGTTGGCATTCTCGAAGCCTACATGCCGCAAGCCATGAGCGAAGCAGATGTGGCGAGCGCGATTGATGTCGCGATTAAATCGTCCGGCGCGGCGGGAATGAAAGACATGGCTAAAGTGATGGCGGCGCTGAAACCGGTTCTCGCGGGACGCGCAGATATGGCGAAAGTATCAGGCTTAATTAAAGCTAAATTAGTTTAATATAATCAAATAGTTACAGTTTAAACGACTTCACTTTCCTAACTCGCCGAGTCAACGGTAAACTGACGGTTACCGACTTATGATTCCCCAAGATTTTATTCAAACTCTGCTTGACCGCGTCGATATTGTCGATGTGGTCGAACGCTATGTGCCGCTGAAAAAAGCCGGCGCGAATCTCAAAGCCTGTTGCCCGTTTCATAACGAAAAATCGCCGTCGTTCAACGTCAGCCAGACCAAACAGTTTTATCACTGCTTCGGTTGCGGCGCGCACGGCACGGCGATTTCGTTTTTGATGGAATATGCGGGCATGGGTTTTATCGAAGCGGTGAAAGATCTCGCCGATGGCGTCGGCATGCAAGTGCCGGCGCAGGAAATGCGTCGTGATGCGCCGCTTGTGGACGGCGCGCCGCTGCAAGAAGAGACTGGCAATCTGCCGCAGCTTTACGACACGCTTTATCAAGCGATGCAGTTTTATCGTGACGAATTAAAAACCGCGCCGCATGCGATTGCCTATCTCAAACAACGCGGCTTGTCCGGAGAAATCGCCGCGCGTTTCGGTATCGGTTACGCGCCTGCCGGTTGGCAAAGTCTGGAAAAAGTTTTTCCAGATTATCCGAGCAAAAATTTAATCGATGCTGGCATGGTGATTAAAAACGAAGAAGGCCGCCATTACGATCGCTTCCGTGATCGGGTGATGTTTCCGATTGTGAATCCCAAGGGCAATATCATCGGCTTCGGCGGTCGGGTGTTGGACAAGGGCGAACCGAAATATTTGAATTCACCCGAGACACCGGTATTCGACAAAGGCCGCGAACTGTATGGCCTCTATCAAGCGCGTAAAGCCATTCGCGAAAAAGGCCGCGTGATGGTGGTCGAAGGTTATATGGACGTGGTCGCGCTGGCGCAACACGGCGTCGAATACGCCGTCGCCACGCTCGGCACGGCGACCACGCCGACGCATATTCAAAAATTATTACGCGCGACGCAGAACGTGGTGTTTTGTTTCGACGGCGACAAAGCCGGTCGCACGGCGGCGTGGCGCGCGCTCGAAGTGGCGCTGCCGTATCTGACCGACGGCGCGAATGTAAGCTTTCTGTTTTTGCCGCAGGAACACGACCCGGATAGTTATGTGCGCGAACATGGCCGGGAAGATTTTGAAAAACTCTTGCTCGACGCGCCGTCGCTCTCCACTTATATGTTGCGCGAATTGACCAGTCAGGTCGATTTGAAAAACGAAGAAGGCCGCGCACGCTTGTTGCAAAACGCCAAGCCCTTGATAAGCCAAATTACCGCCCCCACTTTAAGTTTACTGTTACGCAATCGACTAACTGAATTAACTGGCGTGAGCCGGGTCGAAATTGACTCCTTGCTGCAATTAGCGCCGGTGCGCATGGAACGACAAGCGGCAGGCCCGGCGCGCGCGCCGCGCAATGCGCCGTCGCTGGAAGGCAAAATGATCGGCATGGTCTTGCATCATCCGCCGTTTGCCGTCGAGTTTGGCACAGAAACCAATTTAGGCGTGACGCCGGACGCAAAAGCGCTGATGGCGCTGGTAAAAATCATCAAAGAAAAAAACCTGCAAAAATCCGGCCATTTGGAACAATATTTTCAGGACAGCCCGTTTCAAAAAATTTTCCAGGATCGTGCCGCCGAAGGCATGGAACAAGAAGAAAATTTCAGCGAAGCGGATTTGTTGGCGGAATTTCGCGGGGCTTTGGGTCAATTACATGAAATGAACCGCAAACGCGAAATCGATGAATTGTTAAAAAAGTCGCAGCGTGAACCGTGGAGCGAAGCGGAAAAAGCTCGATACCGTGAATTGGAAGCGGCAAAAAGAGTGGAGTCTAGTAACTAATTGATTTTATTGAAATATTTTTATCGCTATTAAAATTAATAATTCGCCATAAGCGTTGTTCATAACAAAACGCAGGCAGGATAGTCTAAAGTTCTGATATACTTAACGGCTTTTTTCAACGCCTTTATCGTCTGTTTTCACTGGAACCGTCATGGCTCACGAAAAACCCGCAGCACACGTACCCGACGTCGAAGCACAGCGCCTCAAGCTCAAAAACCTGATTGTGATGGGTAAAGAGCGCGGCTTCTTGACCTACGCCGAAATCAACGATTCGCTGCCAGACGAAATGCTCGACGCCGAGCAAATCGAAGGCATTATCAGCATGATCGGCGACATGGGCATCATGGTCTATGACGTCGCGCCTGACGCCGAAACTTTATTGATGACCGAGTCTGCGCCCGCCGCAACCGACGAAGATGCAGTGGAAGAAGCCGAAGCTGCGCTATCTACCGTCGATTCCGATTTCGGCCGCACCACCGACCCCGTGCGTATGTATATGCGCGAAATGGGCACGGTGGATTTGCTCACGCGCGAAGGCGAAATCGAAATCGCCAAGCGCATCGAAGACGGCTTGAAGCACATGATTTACGCGATTTCGTCGTGCCCGACGACGATTGCCGAAATTCTCACCAAGGCCGAAATGGTCGAGCGCGACGAAATGCGCATTGACGAATTGGTTGATGGATTGATCGACCCGAACGAAGAAGAAATTGTCGAAGCCGAAATGGAAGTCGTCGAAGAGGAAGAAGAACTCGAAGACGAAGAAATCGACGAAGATGAAGATGGCGCGATTGCCAGCGCCAATCTGGAAATTTTGAAACAAGGCGCATTAGTGCGTTTCGCGCACATTCGCAAACTGTATAAAAAAATGCGCAAAGTGTTGAGCGAAAAAGGCTCGCGCAGCCGCGCTTACAAAGATTTACAGGAAGAAATTTCCAACGAACTCATGTGGATCCGTTTTTCTGCCAAGCAAGTCGAAGCGCTGTGCAATAGCTTGCGTAAATTGGTCGATAACGTGCGCCTGCAAGAGCGCCAGATCCAGGAATTGTGCGTTACCAGCTCCGCTATGCCGCGCGCGCATTTCATCAAATCTTTCCCCGGTAATGAAGTCAATCTGAAATGGTTGCCGGACGAAATCGCCCACGGCAAAGGCTATGCCGCTGCCTTGACGCGTTATAAGCACGCTATTCTTGAGTGCCAGGAAAATCTGATTACCATCCAAAAAGATGTCGGCTTGCCGATTAAAGAAATCAAAGAAATTTCGCGTCAATTGAGCACCGGCGAAGCCAAAGCGCGCCGCGCTAAACGCGAAATGATCGAGGCCAACTTGCGCTTGGTGATTTCGATTGCGAAAAAATATACCAATCGCGGTTTGCAATTCCTCGATTTGATTCAGGAAGGCAACATCGGCCTGATGAAAGCCGTGGACAAGTTCGAATACCGTCGCGGTTATAAATTCTCGACCTATGCGACATGGTGGATTCGCCAGGCGATTACACGTTCTATCGCCGACCAAGCGCGCACCATCCGTATTCCGGTGCACATGATCGAAACCATTAACAAAATGAATCGCATTTCGCGTCAGATTTTGCAAGAAACTGGACAAGAGCCGGATGCTGCAACCTTGGCGGTCAAAATGGAAATGCCGGAAGAAAAAATCCGCAAGATTTTGAAAATTTCCAAAGAGCCGATTTCCATGGAAACGCCAATCGGAGACGATGACGACTCACATTTGGGCGACTTCATCGAAGATCACGCTACCTTGGCGCCGTCGGATTCAGCGATTTTCGCCAGCTTGCGCGATGCGACCAAAGAAGTATTGGATTCGCTCACGCCGCGCGAAGCAAAAGTATTGCGCATGCGTTTCGGTATCGAAATGAATACCGATCACACGCTGGAAGAAGTCGGCAAACAATTTGACGTCACGCGCGAGCGTATTCGCCAAATCGAAGCCAAGGCTTTGCGTAAACTGCGTCATCCAACGCGATCAGAAAGATTGCGCAGCTTCCTCGACAACGAGGCATAAGCGCGAATATTATTAAGTATTTGATTTATATAGTATATTTTGCATAATTTGGCCGGGATTCCCGGCCAAATAACATCTAAAGGGTCTGTAGCTCAGTCGGTTAGAGCAGGGGACTCATAATCCCTTGGTCGTTGGTTCGAGTCCAACCAGACCCACCATTTTCTCGCTGCAGTGGGGCAGTTATGTGA
>JBEEJL010000057.1:0-3426 GCA_041169175.1 Pseudomonadota bacterium
AATACTTTTGACGCAGAGCATTACTATTTTTTCGTAGTAAATCATGACTTTGTCTATATTTAAATATTCAATATAATCAAATATTTATATTAATTTACGGGGACAAACAAAAAATCGCCTGCTTCATGCCCTGCATATTTAATCGGTGCATAGTCCGGTCGTTGCGTGACTTTTAATCGCGTAGCGCGATAGAGAAATCGTGCCGATAATTCTGCATGAACTTTATTCGCTTCGATCGGCTCACGCACAGCGGTTAATACTTCGAGCAAACTTTTTGCAAACATGGAATTTTTTCCGCCGCCGCCATCGACGACGGGTTCGAGACCGCCTGAAGTGAGCGCCACACGCGCTTTGTTTTTGCCGAGTGAGGTCAATACGGCGCGGCGCGCATCTTCGCTTAATTCATTATCCGATTGGCTTAACGCGGCGCGAGTCATGGTGCCGGCGTAGCAGGAATCGGCGATTACCAATACATGTTTCGCCGGCATCGCGATGAGTTGATCGGAAATGTCGATAATCGAAATCCAGTTGGTGACATTTTTTTGTTCGCCGTCGATAGGAATCCAGTAGCCGCGTTGATTGACGGCATCAATGTCGCCGTGACCGGCGTAATACACCAGCAAATTATCTTTCGGCGACAGGCGATTACGCAGATCATTTAGAGCGACCAAAATATCGCGTCGCGTCGCATCTTGCAGCAGGGTGACTTTAAAACCATAGCGATTTTCCAGAATAGTTTTGATGTCACGCCCATCCGCAATTGGCGTATCAAGCTTTTCAAACTTGCGATAATTTTGATTGGCGATGACCAGCGCGTAATAATTGCCGGGAAAGTTGGTATCCATTTTCAGCGACACCGGTGTGGCGAGCAGCGGCTCTTGCACTAGCGGTGCTTCTTGTTTGACTAAATTTATTTCAGCGACCGCGCGCTGGCCCTGTTTGTCGATGGCGACAATTTTCACTATCGCTGCGCCGCTAGCAAGATCAATCGCCGCTTTGAATAACCCGTTATCGTCAAAACTTTCTTGTTTGTCGTTCACCAACAGGGAAGCCAAACCGGCAGGCGCCGTGATTTTACCCACCAGATCGCGCGTTGCTTGCGTGCCGCGCACGCGCACGATGGGCGCTGCGCCGCGCGTTTTGATTGATGACAAGACCACAACAGGATCAATAATTTGAATGGTGGGCGCTTCGAGATTGGTTTTTACGCCGCCTGCTACGCGAAATAATTGTTGCGCCTTCGCTGTATCGCGCTTCACACCGAGGCCACGTTCATACAGCGCGCCCAAGTTTACCTGGGCGCGCGCATAATTTTTATCCGCTGCTTTTTGATACCACTGCAATGCAGCGATATAATCCGGCGCACCGGCAATACCTTTTTCATAAATTTCACCGACGTTGGTTTGCGCTTCTTCGTCGCCTTCTTTAGCGAAGGGCAACCAGATATTGAGCGCAGCGGCTGGGTTGGTGTTGGAAGAAACATATTCACCGCCTTTACTTTCGCAATCGGCGATGGTGGTTTTGGTCGCGCGGCGCGGTGTCACGCCGGATTGATACGCGCCGAGTTTACGCACTTGGCCGGGCACCAGACAGTCAACTATCAGCAACTTGGCCTCATCGCTACCGCCGCCGGGAGCAATTTGACTACATGAGGCGCAGATGAAGGATGCTGTCAGCATCAAGCCGATAGAAAAAATGTTTTTGTGCATGTCCCTGACCTAAGTTGAGTAGCCGAAAAAACTGAACTGCTTTATTTGCCGCCCGGGGGCGAATTGATTTCTACTTCAGACGCGCCTTCGATAGCGCCTTTGCTGACTTTGACTACGCCGTCCATGGTGATGGTAGAAGCGCCGCGAGCGCTGATATACGCCTGCTGAATTCGACCACCAGTATAGCGGATGTTACCAGCGCCATTCACATCGGCCCAGGCGCGCTCTACATTGCCGCCTTTAACGTTGATGTCGCCCGCGCCATCGATAGACAGACGAACTTCTCCGCCCGCTTCATCTAACACTATATCGCCCGCGCCTTTTACGCGTAACCGCGCCGGGCCTAAACGCTTGGCATTGATACGTCCTTCCGTCACGCTAAAATCAGCCGGGCCGCTCATCGCGTCGATACTGGCGTCACCATTAAAGCCGTTGGTTTGTAGTGACACATCGACTGGCGCCGTTACGATCAGCTCGGCCATTTCCTGCATCTTGCCACTGAAATATTTTTTACTGCCTGCCGATATATTTTGATTCGCCTGCAAACCGGCGCGCAGCGCATTGCTATTGTTGCTATATCCTGAGGCTTCGCCCGGCTCCACTTTGGGCACGTAAGAAATGTATAGCACACCTTGATGCATTCTGGTTTTGAGTAGCGCCACATCACCGCGCTTGAGCTGCAAGTTTATCGTTTTATCAGCACTGGCTTCTATACGAATTTTCCCGACGAAGCCGGAAAAATCTACTGTAGCGGCAGAGTAGGGTGACGAGTTCTGCGCACAGGCGGCGGCTGAAGCGAATATCAGCGCGATGAAGCAATATGCCTGTACAGAAAAAAATTTCACGTCATGCTCCGGGTATCCAATTTAGCGACTGCTACGTAGCTCACATAAACTGTTTTGATCATTACTTATATAAACATTTGAATTATTTGCGTTTTTATTAAAGCTTGCCATCTGCGCTTTTGCTTCGCCCGCAGGCCCCACACTATTTGCTTCAAACAACAAGCTACCGTCTTGCCAACAACGTAGCTGCGCACCCTTCATAGCTTCGCGGTTCGAGTCAGACGCGAAGGCCAATTTTTTATTTTGTGGCTCTTCTACCATAGCCGTAGCTACCGCTAGACTACCGCTACTCAACCAGACAGTGATTAAAATATACTTCAATGTTCTGGCAGGGTCTTTATTGAATATCGACATGACATACTCCCATGACAAATGTGCTGCAAAGGAATTCGAAAAGCGTGTGGCTAGATTTGCATTTTCAAATCGGCACCCACGTATTTGGCAAAATTTGATAGCCTGCCATTACGTGTTATCCGTGAAGTAAGTCACAGCTTATGCAAATCCGGTTCAAACTATTTGTGAGGTTTCGCACATAAAAGATATTTATTTTTATGCCGAATAAAATTCAAGCGGGAAAGAGGGGCAGATATGAGGATAAAAACTCGCGCAATAGGTGCGGGCCCAAAAAATAGGGAGAGGCTTTAACCGATTGATTATATTTAATAAAAAAGCGCCGCGTTGTCACACGGCGCCCAAGAGGAGTCTGGTTAAATATTGCGGCGAAAATTTACTGGTTCAAGCGCCGCCTCTAAACTGCACGCGACGATTTTCACCTGCGTAGGGGTTTTGCGCGTTGTAGGGCTCGTTAAAACCTTTGCCCGCTGTGCTGAATTTCGTCGATTCGATGCCATGCTTTTGCAATAAATAACTTT